>JAQUCQ010000175.1 GCA_028686145.1 Desulfuromonadaceae bacterium
TGTTGGCTTATGCGGTGGTACCGCTGGTTGATAAACTGACCCTGCGCTGGTTCGTGCGTGATCTTGACAGCCGTTCACACCTGATTACAAGCACACTCCAGGAACCGTTGGAAAACCTGCTTCCTGGGGGAGAACGAAGCAAGATAAACAGCTTGCTTACCCGCGCGTTACGCGATGAACGACTACTTGCGCTGGGATACTGTAACCAGGATGGCAAGCTGCTTTATCGAACAGCCAATTTCCCCAATTCTGTTTCGTGTTTCCTCCCTAAAGACCAAGCTGGAGATGCGCAGCCGTTGCTGCAATTGCCGCAAGGCTTGGTTCATGTTGCCGTTGATCCCCTTGATCAAGACAAGGGCGCAACCGGTTCGCTTGTCATTGTGCATGACATGAGTTTTGTTGAGCGCCGCAGTACAGACACGCGTAACTATGTAATCCTTCTTTTTGCGGTACTTGGAATTGTTACCTCATTAATAACAGTATTTGTTGCTCATTTGAGTTGGCGTGGCTGGATAGACGGTATGCGGGCCATGTTGCGCGGTGAAGGTTTTGTTAAGCCATTCAGTAATCCGGTACATTCGGATCTGCAACCGCTCGTTGGGGATCTTCGTGCCATGATGCGAAGTCTTGATGCCGAGCGGAGACTTGCCGACGACGTTACCATTACCTGGAGCCCCGATTCTCTTCGTGTCCTGCTCCACAAACAATTGGCCGGTGAGCGGGTTATTGTTGTCTCTAATCGGGAACCGTACATACACATCAAAACTTCTGAAGGAATTGAATGTAACCGCCCCGCCAGTGGGTTGGTAACTGCAGTTGAGCCGGTCATGCGAGCCTGTTCAGGAACCTGGATTGCACACGGTGGCGGCAGTGCCGACCGTGAGACTGTTGATCGGCACGACCGGGTTGGCGTCCCCCCCGGGCATCCGGACTATACTTTGCGCCGCATCTGGCTGACAGCCGAAGAGGAGGCCGGCTACTACTACGGTTTTGCGAACGAAGGGTTGTGGCCACTGTGTCATAATGCCCATGTGCGGCCGGTATTCCGTTCCAGCGACTGGACACAGTATGTTGCCGTGAATCAACGTTTTGCTGATGCCGTGGTCACTGAGGCTGACAGCGATGATCCGGTGGTGTTGGTGCAGGACTATCATCTTGCTCTTCTACCGGACATGATTCGCACATTGTTGCCCAAAGCCACCATTATCACCTTTTGGCATATACCATGGCCAAATCCTGAATCCTTTGGCATCTGTCCCTGGCGTGAGGAGCTGCTGCAAGGGTTGCTTGGCAGCACGATTCTCGGATTCCACACCCCTTTTCACCGCAAGAATTTTTTGGAAACGGTGGATCGTTATCTGGAAACCCGCATTGAGTACGAGTCATCCACCATATCACACGGTGGCAAACTGACACTTGTAGAAAGCTATCCGATCTCGATTCAGTGGCCGTCTCCCTGGCAGGCGACGCAGCCTACAATTGAGGAGTGTCGGCAGAAAATACGCCAGTTGTTGGAGCTTGACCCCAGCCATTTGCTTGGGGTCGGGGTAGACCGCCTTGATTATACCAAGGGGATTCTGGAGCGGTTGCGGGCAGTTGAAAATATGTTGGAGCGGTACCCGAATATGATCGGCCACTTTACCTTTGTTCAGATCGCTGCACCGTCCCGATCAGAACTGGAAGAATATCAGGCTTTTGATGTTCGGGTAAAGGCACTGGCAAACCGGATCAACCAGAGGTTTTCATCTGGCGTCTACCAGCCGATCAGATTAAAGGTTGAACACCACGAACCAGAGGATATCAATAACTATTACCGTGCAGCCGATGTCTGCATGGTAACCAGCCTGCACGATGGCATGAATCTGGTTTCCAAAGAGTTTGTCGCCTCCCGCGACGATGAACATGGAGTGCTGGTGCTGAGCCAGTTTACCGGAGCAGCTCACGAACTGCATGAAGCGCTGATAGTTAACCCCTACCACATTGAGCAGACTGCCGATGCACTTTATCGAGCCATTACTATGCCGATATACGAACAGCAGGAAAGGATGCGCAGCATGCGTGCTCTGGTGCAGGATTTCAACGTTTATCGCTGGGCAGGTCGGATGCTGATCGATGCTGCCCGTATCAGGCAGCGGGAAAAGCTTGCGGCACGGATCGGGTAAACGGTCTGATTTATTTCAGAAACCTTGAATTGAAGTAATTACTATCTAAAGACGGCTGATAAATTGCCTAGTTGGAAGTATATGGTAAAATATTGCAAATGTGACATTATGATCATAATCGATAATGCGCAGGGAAAGGATTACCATGGCGGCAACTACAGTTACAGAGACCGCCTCCGAACATTCGAAAGAAAGCCTTTGGCGGCTTGACATCGGCGCTACTCCGCTCGAAAACGGGAGTACCTGTTTCAGGGTCTGGGCACCGAACGTAAAAAAACTTTCCGTACTGATTCTTGATGAAGATAAAAAGAAGGTAACCCCTCTTATTGAAGAAGGGGATGGGTATTTTACAGCAACTATTGAGTCTGTTAGAGAAGGGGACCGCTATTTTTACCTGTTAGATGACGGTGCAGAGCGCCCCGATCCTGCCTCCCGTTTTCAACCAGCCGGGGTCCACGGGCCGTCTCAGGTGGTGGCTCCGTACCGTTATGACTGGAACGACAACGGCTGGCCAGGCATACCTCTCGACAAATATATTATCTATGAACTGCATGTGGGAGTTTTCACCCCTGATGGCACCTTTGATGCAGTTATTTCACGCCTTGATTACCTGTGCACACTCGGCATAACCGCCGTTGAATTGATGCCGGTTGCCCAGTTTCCCGGAGATCGTAACTGGGGATACGACGGCACCTACATTTATGCTCCCCAAAACAGTTATGGTGGCCCTGACGGTTTGAAACGGCTTGTTGACGCCTGTCACTCAAAAGGTCTGGCCGTTATCATGGATGTGGTTTACAACCACCTGGGGCCGGAAGGGAATTATCTGCATGGTTTTGGCCCTTACTTTACCGACCGCTACCGCACTCCATGGGGTGATGCAGTCAATTTTGACGGGCCTGACAGCGATCCGGTCCGCTCCTACTTTATCTCCAATGCCCTCTACTGGATAACCGAATTCCATATTGATGCCTTGAGGTTGGACGCAATTCACGGCATTTATGATTTCAGCGCACGGCATATTCTTCAAGAACTTACTGGGGCCATACACCAACACGGAGCAGCACTCAATCGTCTGGTTTACGTAATTGCCGAAAGTGACCTGAATGATGTGCGGGTGATCAACCCAACGGACTTAGGAGGCTACGGTCTTGATGCCCAGTGGAACGACGACTTTCATCATGCGCTCCGCTCCCTCCTGACTGGCGATCGGGCGGGTTATTATGGCGATTTTGGCCTTTTTTCTCACATTGTTAAGGGCTTTCGGGAGGGATTTATTCTCTCCGGCGAATATTCATTGTTCAGACGGCGGCGGCATGGCAGTTCATCAGCTGAAATTCCGTCCGGGCAACTTGTGGTGTTTTCCCAGAACCATGACCAGGTGGGCAACCGGATGCGGGGTGAACGCCTGGGTGAACATCTTTCGTTGCAACAGCTTAAGCTTGCTGCCGCTACTGTGCTCCTTTCCCCTTATGTGCCTGTGCTCTTCATGGGAGAAGAGTATACTGAATCGGCACCGTTTCCATATTTTGTCAGTCATGGGGATGTTGATCTGGTAAAGGCAGTCAGACAGGGACGAATGAATGAATTTACAGCATTTGCCCGTCAGGGTACTCCTCCTGACCCCCAGGCGGAAGAGACATTCCTTTCTGCAAAACTGAATCCTGAACAGCGCCATCACGGTGACCACCGCATTCTTTTCAATTTTTATTGTGAACTCATCAACTTACGTAAGGAATGTTCCGCTCTTGCCAGACTTAGCAAAGATGATATGCAAATTGTTGCCTGCGAAGAAGAACGAGTACTTACCGTCATCCGTAGAGATGGCGAAAAACAGCTATTCTGCCTGTTTAACTACAGCGACCAAAAACGTGTAATTCCTCCGCAACTGGCGAGCGGCACGCTTCATATCCTGCTTGATTCTAGCGGTAACTGTCTGCCGGGTAGTTGCATTTCCGTCTATTCGTCCCGTCCAAAAACATTCCCGATGCTTGCCCCCTTCGGCGTCATCGTTTACCGGAAGGAGTAATTGATGGAACGTTTTCTCTGCATACATGGTCACTTTTATCAACCACCCCGCGAAAACCCCTGGCTGGAGTCCGTTGAAATTCAGGATTCAGCATATCCTTATCATGACTGGAACGAACGGATTACTGCCGAGTGTTATGCTCCCAATACCGCTTCACGCAATTTGGATGGGGAAGGGCGGATATTGGGAATCGTCAGTAACTATGCCCGTATCAGCTTCAACTTTGGTCCAACCCTGCTCTCCTGGATGGAAAAGTACTCTCCTGATACTTATGTGGCGATACTGGCTGCCGATCGCCAAAGCATCGTCTGGCGTTCCGGTCATGGGGCTGCACTCGCCCAGGTGTACAACCATATCATTATGCCATTGGCAACTCTGCGCGATAAACAAACTCAGGTACGGTGGGGAATCCGGGATTTTGAACATCGCTTTCAACGGTTCCCCGAGGGGATGTGGCTGGCAGAAACCGCTGTGGATACGGAAACTCTTGAGGTGTTAGCCGAGGCGGGAATCCGTTTCACAATACTTGCTTCTCACCAGGCCAGAGGGGTGAGGAAAATTGGTGCCAGCAGGTGGCATGATGTCTCAGGCTCACGGATCGATCCTTCACGGGCCTATCTCTGTCGGCTCCCCTCCGGGCGCAGTATTACTATCTTCTTCTATGATGGTCCCATTTCCCAGGCAGTAGCGTTCGAGAAACTGCTGAACAGCGGAGAACAGTTTGCCGCCCGGCTGATGTCCGGTTTTTCCAGCCATCGCAGCCACCCGCAACTCGTTCATATTGCTACCGATGGCGAGACGTACGGTCACCATCACCATTTCGGCGAAATGGCACTGGGGTATGCTCTGGACCACATAGAAGGAAATGGCTTGGCCCGTCTCACCAATTATGGCGAATATCTGGAACTTCACCCGCCAACCCATGAAGCGCAGATCATGGAAAACAGCTCCTGGAGCTGTGTGCATGGTATTGAACGCTGGAGAAGCAATTGTGGCTGCAACTCAGGTGGTAACGGTGGTTGGAACCAGCAATGGCGAGGACCATTGCGGGATGCCTTAGACTGGCTCAATAGTCAACTGGCAGCCTGTTATGAAGATGCCATGGATGGTTGCCTGAAGGCCCCGTGGGTAACCCGGGATGATTATATCGATGCGGTGCTTGACCGCTCTGAGGAGAACGTTGCCGCATTTCTGCTCAGGCATTCCCTGAGACCACTGGATGAAGATGCCACCGTAAATGTACTATGCATGCTGGAAATGCAGCGGCATGCCATGCTCATGTACACTAGTTGCGGATGGTTTTTTGACGAACTGTCAGGCTTGGAAACGGTGCAGATCATCCAGTATGCCGGTCGGGCACTGCAGTTGGCGGAAAGATACTGCACTCAGAGCATTGAGGCCGAATTTCTGGAACGATTGTCACTGGCTGGAAGCAATATTCCCGAGCAGGGAAACGGTGCCGACATCTACGAAAAACATGTCAAACCGGCTATGATCGACCTTGTCGAAGTTGGTGCACACTATGCCGTCAGTTCGGTTTTTGAAGATTATGGAGAAGAAACCGACATTTTTAGCTACCGCGCCTTCAGGGAGGATTTCCTGACACTTCGTTCCGGGCAGATGCAGTTGGCCGTTGGTAGAATATTCATTTGTTCTTCCATAACCCGCAAGGCTGATCGGGTAAGCTTCTGCACTTTGTATTTCGGTGGACATGCCTTGAACTGTGGGGTCCGTTCCTTTCTTGGCGAAGATGCTTACCTGGCCATGAAAGAGGATGTGGTGAATGCCTTTAATGAGGTCGATTTTGCCGCTATCATCAGACTGATGGATTCGCATTTCGGCATGCACACCTATTCCCTCAGAGATCTCTTTCTGGACGAACAGCGCCATATCCTGCGTTTCATTATCGCCGGCACGCTTCAAGAGTTTGAGGACAAATTTACAACTCTCTACGAGAACAGCAGAAGTCTTATGGGGTTTTTGCGCGACACCGGTATGCCGGTGCCGCACCGCTTTACGACCACAGCCGAGACTGCACTCAATCTGGAGTTGCAAAAAATGTTTACATCAGAGACCGTCGAAATAGACAGAATCGGAGAGGTCATTAACGAACTTCGGGGATGGAATGTCCGCATTGATAATGTTGCTCTTGAATTCACGATTCGCCGCAGATTGGAAGCGGCAATGGCCGAATTGCTTGAAAACCCGGAAAAAGATGAGCCGTTGGGTAAACTCATCCTGCTGGTGGAAGCCATAGTGGTGCTTCCAATAGACGTTAACCTCTGGCAAGCACAAAACATATACTGGGCTTTACTGCATTCCCGAACGTCTGATTTATTTGCCGGTTCGCATGATATTGAGAGACAAGGTATTCAAGGCGCATCCTGGATTGAATCACTCAGAAAACTCGGGGAACTCCTCTATTTTAATGTGGATGCTCAATTGGTGGCAAAAGGAGTTATATGAACGGCAATGGCCTCAGGATCCCGGCATCAACCTATCGTCTTCAGTTTAATTCACATTTCGGTTTCAGCGACGCAAGAGATATCGTCGACTATCTCCATGCTCTCGGCATCAGTGATATCTATGCATCACCCTACGTCAAAGCGCGCGAGGGAAGTCTTCACGGGTATGACATACTTGACCAGAATATCCTGAACCCCGAGATCGGTACAGTTGATGAGTATGAGGAAATGGTCTCCGCGCTGAAACAAAGGAATATGGGAC
>JAQUCQ010000176.1 GCA_028686145.1 Desulfuromonadaceae bacterium
TTTGGTGCCGGTATCTCTGCCCATATGGTGCGCTGCTTGGCTTGGTAAGCCTCGTCAGCCCTTTAAAAATTCGGCGGGACCCGGCAAGTTGTACCGGGTGCCGACGCTGTACCAATTCCTGCCCATCAGATCTTTCGGTGCATTCCTGCTCAACAATCTCTTCACCGGAATGTACCGGATGCCTCACCTGTGTGGCGCTCTGTCCGGAGCAAAATGTACTCGCCATGCAGACTGCCTTCAGGAAGCGATCAGTATCAGTGTGGGCTTTTCCCATTGTCGTTGTACTGATTTTTATGGGGGGAATCGGTGCTGGGATGGTCAGTGGACACTGGCACAGCTCGTTGAGTTATGCAGATTACCAGCGACTCATACCTCTCGTGCCGTACCTGAGTCATTGATAATGAGACGGTAGTACTATTGAAAAACACGGTCCATCACCCCTGAGCAGAGAGGCCTGACCATCAGAAAAAGACTAACAGGCTTTCCTCAGCGCTGCATGGCACCACTTCGTGGCCCGCGGCCGCCACTGTCATTGCGCTATGCCATCTGGAGTTTCATCAGTGCCACTCTCGGCATTCTGGCCATTTGCGAGATAACCACCCTGGTTGGACATCCATTGCTGATCGGCTCTTTCGGTGCTTCTGCGGTTCTCCTGTTTGGTGCCACGGACTCGCCGTTATCCCAGCCGCGTAACGTGGTAGGAGGACATGTCATTTCCGCGGGCGTGGCGGTGATTGTGGTTGCCCTCTTTGGCTCCTCGACAGTGACGATGGCTATTGCAGTGGGGCTGGCTATTTTTGTAATGAACCTGACTCACACAACCCATCCACCGGGAGGAGCTACCGCCTTGATTGGTGTGCAAGGGGCCGTTGGCCCTGGGTTCATTCTGTTGCCGGTGCTGGCAGGAGCCTTGATTCTCCTTGTTACAGCAATCTTTACCAATAATGTAGTGTACCACCGGTCTTATCCTAAACACTGGCTATAGCGTGTTGTTCCCAGCACAAAGACATCCCCTCGCTTAATCGTCAAGAAAGAACAATCTTTTTTATTTCTCCCTCCAAATTAAATCGTTTTTTTGATCCACATCAAACTCCTTTACCAAGGATGAAGCTAAGCTGAATTCATAACAGCGCGAGGAGGTGCTTAATGAATTTCAGCAATGAACTTGGCGATAAAGCAATTCAGGATGTAATGCAAACGTACCCGGAGATCGGCGAGATACTCGCCCGTTACGACATCGGCTGCACAACCTGCAAGGTAGGGATCTGTCTGCTGAAGGATGTGGTGTCCATTCACGGTTTGTCTAAGGAAGATGAAGCATCCATTGAGTACGAAATAAACGAATATTTAGCTAAAAGAGGAGAATAAATCATGGGAAATCTAGAATGTGGCTGCCCCGGCAGCACGGCTAAAGTAATTGAAAGAGCGGAAACAGAAGAAGCACACAGCGTGAAAGCAGTTTCTGAGCTCAGACAGTGGCCGGTGCAACTCCACTTGGTACCGCCAACCGCTCCCTACTTCAAAAACGCGGATATTCTGGTTTGTGCCGACTGCGTGGCTTTTGCCATGGGAAGCATGCACCAGGATCTTCTGAAAGGGAAGGCCTTGGCGATTGCCTGCCCGAAGCTGGATGATACCGGCACGTATGTGGACAAACTGGCTAATATCTTTGCGACCAACGAAACACCACATGTCACCGTGGCAATCATGGAAGTACCCTGCTGTCGTGGACTGGATATCATGGTCAAGGAAGCGATTCAGAAAAGTGGCAGAAACATTCCACTCGAAACAGTGATCGTCGGCATCGAAGGCACCAGGAGAAGCTGATGAAAACAAACATTACTCAGGCATTGGTTGATGAACACCGTCTTATTCTGCGGATGATCGCTCTGCTTGAAAAGAATGCTCCACAGGCCGCTGAAGGTAATTACCTGAACTGGCAATTCTATCTTGATGGTGTCGACTTCATTCGTCAGTACGCAGACCGTTTTCACCACGCCAAAGAAGAAGACGTCCTCTTTAAGGCACTGATCGATAATGGAATGCCTAAAGAGCACAGTCCGGTGGCTGCCATGCTGATGGAGCATAATTTGGGGCGCGACTTTGTCCGCGCAATGGAAGCTGCTGTTCACGATGCCCGGTCAGGCCTGTCAAGCAGCTATCAGACAATTGCCGAAAACGCTTTGGGCTATGCGGCACTTTTGCGTGACCATATAAGTAAAGAAGATGACATTTTGTATCCATTAGCGGAACGAGTGATCCCAGAAGCCATGCGTGGAGAAATTCTCCAAGGGTATCAAGCCGCTGAAGCTAAAATGTCTCCGGAGTTTGGCACGCGTTATCACGCTGTTGTTTTGCAATACGAGCAGGAATAGCCGGTAATCCGGTAATAGTTGTACCGACAAGCCGTCAGCACGAACATATATTCGTCATTATGCAGCTACGACAATAAGGAGAGAAATTATGGGAAATTGTGGATGTGGTCATCCTTCAGGAGCAGGTCCATTTGCGGAGGGAAAAGAGTTGGTAGAATTTGTCTCATGTGCCCATGGAGGCACGCTCAAGAATCAATTGCTACCGAGTGGAGGACTGCAAACACTCTGTCAGGGATGCGGGGCATCCTTCACCCTGACGACCTTTGTGGCCAGTTGTCCGGAGTGTGGCGGAGTTCATGCCGTTTCACCACCACGATGTGAGGACTCTGCCAATATTCAATTTGCCGGTGTTGGCTATCAGTTGACCTAAGAGTTTGTCTGACTGATGTCAATCGGCTTCCGACCTTGCCCCCAATCGGCGCCCTGATTTCCCACCTTGGCGTACAGTATGTTATGAGTGGCAGATAAGTCAGCTTCGGCGCCTATAAGTGTCATTTACTAAATCCGGTTCACGCTGAGGCAATATAAAAGGCGTGGATGGCAATAGGAAAAAATACATTCGATTGCAAAATCGCAAAGTTATGTCTGTAGTGGCATTTAGTTTCACATAGACCTGCAAAAAAAGTGTGTCAAATGTTGCACATATTTTTCATTTAATGTATACATAAAACATTACTTATTTTAAGAGCAGTGGATCATGGAACCTATTGTTACATATAAAGAGCGCTGCCGGCGTTGTTATTCCTGTGTTCGCAGTTGTCCGGTCAAGGCTATCAAGGTTGACGGCGGCTTTGCTCAAATCGTATATGACCGCTGTATCGGCTGCGGTAATTGTCTGAACTGCCCACAACATGCCAAAGTAGTGGTTGACCGTATGGCAAGAACGCAAGAGATGCTTGCATCCGGCTCCCCGGTCGTTGCAGTACTTGGCTGCTCCTTTCCGGCTTTTTTTCACGCCTTCCTTCCTGGACAACTGGTTGCTGCCTTGAAAAGCCTTGGATTCTCTGAAGTCCACGAAGGTGCATATGGCGCCCGGATGATTGCCGACAGCTATCGTAATGCCCTGCAGTCGGCGGACCGCCCCCTTATATCATCACACTGCTCGGCGGTGGTTGACTTAATCGAACGCCACTACCCGACTTTGGTTCCAAACATAATGCCGGTCGTTTCTCCGATGATAGCAATGGGACGTTCCATTAAAAATATTCTTGGCGAAGAGACCAGAGTGGTCTACGTCAGCACCTGTATTGCAGCAAAATTTGAAATCCAGGGAGAGTCTTCCGGAGCGATTGATGTCGTGTTGACGTATCAGGAAATTGAAAAACTTTTTAAGAACAGGGGGATTACTCCGGCCAGCTTGACTGAAATGCCATTTGATGGAGTTGACCCGGGTGCCGGGCGTCTTTTCACGCTTACCAACGGCCCACTTAAAGTCTTTGGCATTGAGACCGATTTTCAGGACAATGAAACCATTAGCGCAGAAGGCGAGACACATACCATCGGCATCATTCGCGACTTGGCCGCCGGGCGAATTTCACCTGCATTTGTTGATCTCCGTTTTTGTGACGGAGGCTGCGTTGATGGGCCAGCCCGCGATAAAGGGCTTAATCATTTTTTCAAGCGAAAGCTGATCGTATGCCACAACAACTCCAAGCTGCCCTATGATACTGCAGCCCACTATCTTTCAACCACACTGCTGCCCGACCTTTCCCGCTCCTACTCAGATAAGTCACTGAAACTGGCAAGCCCCGGTAAGGACGACATTAAGCGCATTCTTCAATCTACGAATAAATTTACGCAAGGAGACGAGCTGAATTGCCGCGCCTGCGGATACAGCAGCTGCCGGGAACACGCAGTGGCGGTATTTCAGGGATTCGCTGATATTGAAATGTGCCTTCCCCACAATATGCAGATGATTGAAGAGGAACGCGGACGTCTCAAGCAGAAGTGTGAGCTGGTGCAGCGGGAACTGGACCGGCAGGCAGGAGACGACATGATTGTCGGTAGCGATCCCGGAATTAGTGACGTAATGGAACTTATCCGTCAGGTGGCTCCCACACCGACAACGGTGCTGATCAGCGGTGAAACCGGGACGGGCAAGGAACTGACTGCCCGGTCCATTCACCGCCAAAGCCAGCGCAATGATAAACCGCTCATGACGGTCAATTGCACGACACTTACAGACTCTCTGCTTGAAAGCGAGCTTTTCGGTCACAAGAAAGGCTCCTTTACCGGGGCGATTGCCGATAAAAAGGGACTATTTGAGGCAGCCAACGGCGGCACCATTTTTCTTGATGAAATCGGCGACATTACTCCCAAGCTTCAGGCTGAACTGTTGCGTATTCTGGACTTGGGAGAGGTGCGTCCGGTCGGTAGCGTCGCTGCCAAAAAGGTAGATGTGCGCTTGATAGCCGCGACCAACAAGGATCTTGAACTGGGCGTGCGGGAGGGATGGTTTCGGGAGGACCTGTATTATCGCCTCAATGTTTTCTGCATAGCGCTTCCGCCATTGCGTATGCGCGCTGAATCCGTGCCGGAACTGGCCCGACATTTTCTCGACAAAGCCAGGAAAAAACTCAACAAAACCATTGCCGGCATCGAAGACCGGGCAGTCAAAGCCATGCAGCTCTATCCCTGGCCCGGGAATATCCGCGAAATGCAGAATGTTATCGAGCGTTCAGCTGTACTGGCTAAAGACGGCATCATCCGGTTGGAAAACCTCCCCACCGTTTTTATCGATACCTACGAATCTTCTCCCGACGCGGATGTTAGTAGACGCAGAGTCTCATTCAAGGCTGAGCGTGAACTTCAGGTCGTGCGTACCGAAAAAAACATTATGATGCGCTATCTTGAAGAAACGAATGGGAACGTTGCCAAAGCTGCCCGCTTGGCGAACCTCACCCGTCGTACTTTTTATCGTCTTCTCGAAAAACACAATATTACGGTTGTTCGTCGGCCAAAATCAATTACCGTCTAGCCAATCACCATACCCTAAAACAACCACTCGCAGAAACGCATACTGTTTCAAAATAGTGTATACTTTTAGCCATACATGTGCCGTTTATGTCACACTTTTTTAGATTTAACATAAATAGGCCCGGAAAAATCCTATTACAACCAACTATAATCATTAACTATTTTTTTATTAGCACCTATTGGCATGATATTGGCTAGTGTATACACTATATTCGTACATGCGAACTCGAAGTAAAATATAAAACTGGGAGGTAAGTACAATGGGAAGAATGGGCGAAAATCCGCGTTACAATGTCATTTCAATGAGGGTGAGCGACGAAGAACGTATTCAGCTGGAAAAGTTGGTGAAAACTACGCACAAAAGCGTATCGGATATCATGCGCGAAGCTATGGAATATTTCTCTACCCACTATGAGCAGAATAATCTGGATAGAAAAGCCGCTTAGCTGCACTCTATGTCATGCCACGAAAAAACGAGGTGGGGAAAATAAATCCCCACCTCGTTGCATTTCAGCACCTTCTCTGACACAGATCAGTTTATCAAAATCTCAAACTGCTCCTGATGGAAGCCCGGCTTGGCCCGCACCGTGATCCTTTTTTTGAATTTCTTTTCCAGTTCTTCAAGCCCGCGGCGTTCCTCATCATAGAGCAGATCAGCCACCTGCGGATGGACGGTTACCGTCACTTTGGCGCCACGGATATCAAGCATTTCGCGCCGCAATTCGCGGAATATTTCATGACAGACGGTAATTTTTGACTTTATATACCCACGCCCTTCGCAGTAACTGCACGGTTCACACAGCATCCGGCTGATATTTTCCCGTACACGCTTTCTTGTCATTTCGACCAGACCGAGCTCAGATATTTTTAGAATATTAGTCTTTGACTTATCCGCTTTCAGCGCCTCTTCAAGCGCCCCGTAAACTTTCTCACGATTGACCTCTTTTTCCATGTCGATAAAGTCAATTATGATAATCCCGCCGATATTCCGCAACCGGAGCTGGTACGCAATCTCCTTGACCGCCTCCAGATTGGTCTTCAGGATTGTATCTTCCAGATTATGCTTGCCCACAAAACGACCGGTATTCACATCAACGGCGCTCAAGGCCTCAGTCTGTTCAATAATAATGTAACCACCCGACTTGAGCCAAACCTTCCGTCCCAGCGCCCTGCTGATTTCAACTTCCAGCCCGTAATGATCAAAGATCGGCTCTTCTTCATCATACAACTCGATCGTATATTTCATTTTTGAGGCAAAGGTTGAAATAAAATGCACAATACGGTCGTAATCAATCTGCGAATCGACAATAATCTTGTCAACTTGCTCGGTAACGATGTCACGTACAACTTTTTGGACAACATCCAGATCTGAATGCAGTAATGACGGCACCCCCGCTTTTGCTTGCCGCTTGGATATTTCCTCCCATAGCGTGGTCAGATACTGCATATCTGCGATAAGGTCATCTTCACTCTTTCCTTCTGATACGGTTCTGACGATGTACCCGGAACCCGTTTTTTTGAGTCGATCAACA
>JAQUCQ010000177.1 GCA_028686145.1 Desulfuromonadaceae bacterium
TGTGGATGATATTGTTCTGGATCATCAGGTTATCATGAATAAACTCGCCTTTATAGCTACTGTTGGCGATAATACCACCAACCCGTGCAGCGGCAAGAAAAACGTATTCCGGACGATGCTGGCTAAAAAATGCTTCAACCTCTCCCTGATTGCACAGATCAAGCTCCGTTCGCGAGCAGAGCACCAGATTGGTGTAGCCATCGTCATGCAGTTTTCTCACAATAGCAGAACCAACCATACCGCGGTGACCGGCAACAAAAATTTTCGCATTACACTGCATCTGTCTCAACATCCTTGATTTTAGTGTGTGAATAACAAGACTGCAACAGCATTCAGTAACTACTGACTTCCAGAGGGAGAGTAGCGAATAACGGTCGCTTTTTCCAACGTAATCATACCCCCACCCATCATAGCGTCGATCCTCGGCATGATGGCATTGATCTTCTCCTGGCGGTCAACCACTTCAACTACCAGAGGCAGATCGGCAGAAAGATCCAGTAACTTCTGCGTATGATAGACCCGGTTGGCTCCGAATCCGCAGATGCCGCGCAATACCGTCGCACCGGCAAAACCTTCGCTCCGAAGCAATTCAACCAGTGCCTCGTAGAGCGGTTTATGTCCATGGCGGTCACCTTCACCGATAAAAATCCGCATCAACACCTGTTCACCAATCAGTTTTGTCATAATGTATCCTTACTTATGCCAGAGTTCTAACCGTAACTATCCCGAGCCAGGTAAACAGCAGACAGACCGCTACATTTGCCAGAATATTGGCAAAGGCCACCAGAAACTGGCCATCATCCAGCAGCGAAAAAGTCTCGTAGCTGAAGGTGGAAAATGTCGTCAAGCCGCCAAGAAATCCGACCGTCACTCCGAGCCGTATCGTGTCGGGAATAAGCGTGCTGCGAAGGCCAAGTTCCATAACCAGGCCGATCAGATAGGCGCCAATAATGTTGACCGCAAAGGTACCATACGGAAAGGCCCGTCCGAGAACATTATAGATCCACCCGGACAGATAATAGCGGGTAAGCCCGCCACCGGCGCAGAACAGGGCTATTGCAACTGCTGTCTTCATATCAGCCCCTCTCCACTAGAGATCTTCACCGGTAGTGGTCAAGACCAATTTGCCATGCTTGACCCCTTTGACACTGATCAGTTCATCCGCAATCTGTTTTACCACCAGAACAGTACCGCGAATAACCAGCACTTCAAGACAGTTGTGGGCATCTAGGTGAACGTGAAGGGTAGATATGATCTGATCATGATGGGTATGTTGATGGTCGGTCAGCTTATCAGCAAGATCCCGGACATGATGATTGTAAACCAGTGTCACCGTACCGACCGCTTCCTGATCCTCCGTTCCGCAGCGTTCCTCGACCAGTGAGGCACGGATAAGATCGCGGATTGCTTCAGAACGGTTCATATAGCTCTTCTGTTCAATCAGCTGATCAAAATTCTGCAGCAGTTTTTCATCCAGAGAAATTCCAAACCTGACCGTTTGTCCCACGCCCACCCCCTTGTCTTTAAAGAATCGTGCGCATCGTAGCCGATTTCGGCATAAATGTCACGATCAGGAATAGATCCGCTTTTCCGTGTAATTATTTTTAAATTTGTGTTACAGATTCCGACACTGCTGAAGTATTTGCGCTTCCTTCTCTAAAGGATCTCACATCATCATGCTATCCATCAATGCAGCTGTCAGCGACTTGAAACGACTTGACCTGCTGGCAAACAGTGATTCACCGGTACATTCACTCGATGCACGCGCCAAAGTACTGGTAACGATTATATTCATTATAGCGGTTGTTTCGTTTGACCGATATGAACTTGCCCGTTTGTTTCCGTTCTTTATCTTCCCTGTAGTGATTATTGCACACGCCAAACTGCCGCCTCTCTATTTCGTTAAAAAAATCGCGTTTATCTCCCCCTTTGTACTGATGATGGGGCTCTTCAACCCGGTCTTTGACCGGGCGGTAATGTATCACATCGGACCTCTGGGGATCTCGGGCGGTTGGGTTTCTCTTATTTCAATGCTCATTCGCTCTCTGCTTACTGTTGGGGCAGCATTTATTCTTGTAGGAACTACCGGTTTCACGGCTGTATGTCAGGCTCTTGAGCGTTGTGGCACGCCACAGATTTTTACTCTACAACTGCTTTTCCTGCATCGTTATATTTTTGTGCTTGCCGATGAAACAGGCAGGACTTCTCGTGCTCGCGAGCTCCGTTCATGCGGCAGGAAGGGACGCGGCATCGCCAGCTTCGGCTCACTGGCAGGCCATCTGCTGCTCCGCACCTGGCAGAGGGCGGAACATATTCATACAGCCATGCTTGCCCGCGGTTTTATCGGTCGGTTCCATGCCCACCGACGCTCACGCTTCGGAGCAACCGGGTTTTGTTTTGTTCTCGGCTGGTCTTTGCTCTTTATCATACTGCGGATTTATGATCTTCCAGGCATTCTCGGAGCGTTGTTTACAGGAATATTGCCATGAGCCACCACATCGTCGAGGTAAAGAATTTACAGCACGTTTATCCGGATGGCACGATAGCCATCAAGGATGTTTCCTTTCGCATCACGCACGGTGAGTCGGTCGCGATCATCGGCGCCAATGGAGCAGGCAAGTCCAGCCTTCTGCAACATTTAAACGGCTGCCTGGAAGCAACCTCCGGGGAGGTCATGATTGGAGATACACGGCTTTCGAAGGGGACGCTGCCGGACATCCGGCGCACAGTCGGGATGGTCTTTCAAAATCCCGACGACCAACTTTTCATGCCGACGGTATTTGAAGATGTTGCCTTTGGACCGCTGAACCTGGGGCTTTCGGGTTTAGAAGTTGAGCTGCGGGTGAAAAAAGCTCTCGAACGTGTCGGAGCCGGGCATTTGTGCACCAAGCCACCCTATTTACTTTCCGGTGGCGAAAAAAAACGTGTTGCTATTGCCACAGTGCTGGCCATGTCACCCGACATTCTGGTCATGGATGAACCAACCAGCGGACTTGACCCTTACGCGCGGCGTCAGCTCATGTCGCTTTTACGGGATTTTCAACATACAAAGATTTTCACCAGTCACGATCTCGATATGGTTCTGGATCTCTGCCCGCGAACCATTATTCTCTACGAAGGGGTCGTAATGGCCGACGGACCGACGCGTGACATATTTCTTAATGATGCGCTTCTCGCGGCATGTCGCCTGGAAAAACCTTTTACCATGCAGGGATGCCCTATCTGCAACAAGAGTGCGGATACAAAAAAGCTCTGACGACCGTATGGCGCAGAGCTTAATGAACTATTCAACATTGTACGACATTCTATACGAGAAGAAAAAACAGGGGAAATCGGCAACAGGATGGCAGTATAAGCGTTACTTTTTATTTGTCCCAAAAAAGGAAAGAATCGATTCATCAAGATTGACAACTTTACTGTCTTTATCAGACGATTCAGCCTTTTTCTCCCGGGAAGCAGAATCTTTTTTTGTTGTCTGCTGCGGCAATTCAAACAGGAGAGAAACATCACTTTTTGAAGCAGAACCGGACGATGAAGGAGACGAAAAAATATCAGCAACCGGATCTGCTTCCGGTGCCAACAAAGGGATCTCATAGTTTTCAATCAGCTTGGCTTCAAAGGAGAATGCTTTTTCATCAAACTCGCCCGCTTTCAGGCGGCGCATCATCTCCTTGTGTTGTTCTTTCATCAGTTCTTCGACAACAACTTCCAGATTATCCATCCTGAGAATATCAGAATAGCTGGTTTTTTTTGAACTGATGATCACCCCGCCCCGATAGAGCAATGTAATGATGTGCGGATTGGCCACTCCACTATCCTCAGTCTGGACGTGGAAAACCTCTCCTTTGTACATAAGATTGTGATTAAATCCGAGAACCATTTCAATACCTATTACCAGTCGTTACCTGTTTTTACGCTATCATATCACGTAATATAATAGCAATCTGTTCCTGATTTCAATCGCAAACGCCAAGAAGAACTTTGATTTTTGCAACCGCCTCCATCGCATCCTTTGCATACAGGTCGGCACCGATACGATCGGCATACTCCTGACTGACAACTGCCCCACCAACCATGGTAAAGGTGGTAACTCCGGCGCTTTTAAGCTTTTTCAGCACATTATCCATCTCTGACATGGTTGTCGTCATTAGAGCAGAAAGCCCAACCGCATCAACCGCATATTCTTTTGCTTTAGCAATTATTGTTGCGGCTGAAACATTCTTGCCGATATCAAAGACCTCAAATCCGTGGTTCTCAAGGAGGGTGCATACGATATTCTTGCCTATATCGTGAATATCTCCCTCAACCGTTGCCATCAGAATCTTGCCGCGACTCTTGAAGTTTTCACCATGCATCTCGGCTTTTAGGCGCACAAAACCGGTCTGCATGGTATCGGCAGACTGCATTACCTGCGGAAGAAAAAAGATATTACGTTCAAAACGCCGCCCGACCTCTTCCAGGCCGGGCATAAAGCCTTTATTGCTGATTTCCAGGGGAGCAACCCCTTCCGCCAGTGCCTGCTCTACAAGCGCAACGATACCATCACTATCACCGTCTATAATCGCCTGCGACAGACGCTCTAGAATAGTATAACTGGATCCGGTCGATGGTTCCTGTTGAACAACTGCCCCCTGCTGGTCACGATAGGCTTCAATATATGCAGCTGCCTGATGGTCCCGATTGAGCAGCACCATTGCCGAGCGCCAGGCATCCATCATCGGCTTGTCCTTGGAGTTAATAATGGCGGCATCCAATCCAGCCGCCATTGCCATTGCAAAAAACGTGGAGGAGATCAGCGGGCGCTGCGGCAGGCCAAAGGAGATGTTGCTGACACCCAGTACCGTTGAGAGCCCCAGCTTCTGCTTGACCAGACGAATGGCGCGCAGCGACTCGGCGGCCCGTTTCTGTTCGGCACTTACCGTCAGGGTAAGACAATCAATTATGATATCATTATCAGGAATTCCTATGCGCCGGGCGGCATTGCGGATGCGGCGGGCCACTGCAAGTCGCCCCTCAGCCGTTTCAGGAATACCTTTCTTATCAAGAGCCAGTCCAATTATTGCCGCTCCGTATTTTTTTGCCAGAGGCAGAACCCTTTTGAGGCTTTTGGCTTCCCCTGATACCGAATTGATCAGCACCTTACCGTCAGCCGCCTTTAGTCCGGCTTCCAGCGCAGCAGGATTGGAGGAATCAAGTACCAGCGGCACACTGACGGCTCCGGCGGCACAAAAAATGGCACGCTGCATGGCCGCCGGTTCATCAATACCGGGAGCGCCGACGTTTATATCCAGCAGCGTGGCACCTGCCTGGACCTGTTCAAGTGCCTCGCGGCGAATATAGGCAACCTTTCCTTCCTGCAACTCTTGTGAATAAAGCTTTTTGCCGGTCGGGTTGATCCGCTCGCCGATAATTGCAGTCGTAGTGCCTGCACCAACTGTTGCCCAACCGGAACGGCTGGAGAGATGCGTCACCCCGCCGTAGCTGGTTTCATACGCCCAGATACGCTGTAATGGTACCAATGCCTGTTTCATGGCGCGGATATGTGCCGGAGTTGTACCACAGCAACCGCCGATAATCCGAACACCCAACGCGATCATCCGTTCATGATAGGCTACCATTTCATCAGGTGTGCCAGGAAAAACCGTGCAATCACCTACAAGTTGGGGCAGTCCGGCATTTGCCTGCGAGATCAGCGGCACATCGGTCACCCGGCGCATACGACAGAGGATGTCGTAAATACCATCCACACCAAGTCCACAATTCGAACCGACTATATCAGCACCGGCTGCTGTCAGTGTGATGGCAGCAGCCTCAGGTGGTGTTCCCAGGACAGAGCGACCCATATCATCAAAAGTCAGCATGGCGATAACCGGAATCGTGGCGGAAACCTCGCGTATTGCAATGACAGCGGCACGACACTCTTTAATATCAAGAAACGTTTCAAGACTGATCAGATCAGCCCCGGCAGTTACAAGCGCCTCGGCCTGCTCGCGAAAAGCCGCCTTCATCTGGTCGAATGACACTTCACCCAGCGGCTCGACAAATTGTCCGGTCGGGCCCATGGAAGCGCCAACATAGGCATTTGAACCAGCTTCGGCGCGGGCAATTTCAACCGCCCGGGTATTAATTTCAGCCAGACGGCCTTCCAGCCCATAGTGGGCAAGCTTGAACCGGGTTCCGCCAAAGGTATTGGTGATGATTATGTCAGCGCCGGCCTGTATGTAGTCGCGATGTACCGAAGCGACCACTTCCGGCATGGTCAGATTAAGTTCTTCCGGTGACTGCCCCGGCTGCAGTCCCCGTTCCTGAAGCATTGTACCCATCGCTCCGTCAAGGATCAGCACCTGTTCCCTGATTGCTTCGAGAAATGGTTTCATATTGGTACCTCTTTTCATTTAGTCGTCACACCTGACGAAGTGTTCCCGAAAGCTGGCGGAGGAGACTGTTCCAGCGAATAGTCCGGCAACAACGGCTCAGACAGATCAAGATGGTGCAGGATGACCTCTTTGGTACCGTCAATATCTATTTTAACCTTTTGTATCTGTGGAAAATTAACGGCAACCGTGTCGACAACAGCATAGACAGCCAGCATCTCTGCTGAACTTCCGGACAGCATGGCATCGGAAAACATATGATTAAATTCAATCGTCGCCAAATCACCTTCCATGCGTACGGATTCAACAATGGTCCCCTCCGGCACCGCTTCCTCGAATTCGCCAACCGGGCCATTCAGCAACTCGTCAAGGACTCTTTTCAGGCAGGCATTATCGTTATCGCACGGGTCAATCCTTCGCGCTTCACGCGCCAACAGTGTCCCATCGGAAACAAAAAAGAGAGTAATTGACCGGTAGCTCTCTGCGTTCTGTTGCGGA
>JAQUCQ010000178.1 GCA_028686145.1 Desulfuromonadaceae bacterium
GTATCCATAATCAGATGGAGATGGAACTGCATCAGAGCGAGCTGAAAACACTTGCTCTGTTAAAGGCTATTCCGGATCTTATTTTCCGGTGCCGCAACGATGGCACTATCCTTTACTGCCAAAAGCCGAACTCAACTGATTTTTCATTTATTCCCGACGACCTGATTGGAAAAAAAATTACTGACGTGCTGACGCCAGGAGCAGAAACAGCTAATTGTAATAACATAACTCAAGGTCTTCAGTCTGACGATATGCAGCTTTGTTTCAACTTTTCGGTACAAAGCGTACCCCGTTATCTCGAGTTGCGTTCTGTTCGGAGCGGTGAGGATGAAGTTCTGATTATCGTGCGGGATATTACCGAACAGCACTTGGCAGAAGAAAAAATTTTACGCTATATGAGTGAACTTAAAACTTCGCAAGACCTTATACTTCAGCAGTCTCATGAGATTATTGCTGCACACAATCAAGCTGAAACGGCGAATCAGGCAAAAAGTGATTTTCTGGCAACCATGAGCCATGAAATTCGTACCCCTATGAACAGTGTCATCGGGATGTCGGACCTGCTCCTGAAAACCGGATTGTCTGAACAACAGCTCCTGTTTGCTAATGGCATACTTAACTCTGCAACTACCCTGCTTGATATTATTAATGATATTCTTGATTTCTCCAAAGTCGAGTCTGGAAAAGTTGAAATCAAACCGGCTCCCTTTGATTTGCGTTCGGTATGTGAAAACGTGGGTGACCTTCTCGCTCCGAGAACTGTTGGTAAGCAGGTTGAGCTCATAATATGTTACTCCCCTGAGATACCGACCCACTTGATCGGTGATGCAGGGCGTATCAGGCAGGTGTTGGTAAATCTTGCCGGCAACGCGATAAAGTTTACCGATCATGGACAAATAACTATTGATGTGGAATATCTTGGCACCAGCGGAAAGGACGCTTCTCTCAAGATCAAAGTCTCGGATACCGGCATCGGAATTCCGGAGGAGGGGCTACCTCTACTCTTTCAAAAATTTTATCAGGTGGATTCATCTCTGCACCGTCCACTTGGTGGTACCGGCCTTGGGCTTGCAATCAGTAAAAGCCTGGTTGAGATGATGGGGGGGAAGATCGGTGTTGCTAGCAGTGTGGGAAAAGGTTCTACGTTTTGGTTTACCCTGACGTTGCCGCTTGATACATCATACCGGGCGGAAACAATATCACATTCCGAGCTCGCCGGCATTCGCGTTCTGGTTGTAGATGACGTCCGGCAGAATCGTCTGATACTTGCCAGATATCTTACCTCTCTGGGATTGCGCTGCAGTCTGGTAGCGTCGGGTGGAAAAGCGCTTAAAATGCTGAAAAGCGCACAGAGTATCGGCGATCCTTACCGAATTGCGCTCATTGACAAGAACATGCCGGACATGGATGGTGTAGAGCTTGGCGAGAACATAAAAGCGGATGAACATATTAGTAAGACCCAGCTTATACTTCTCTCGCCGCTTTCGCACGATACTGGAAAGGTACCTGATTTTCCGGACACTATTTTTTCTGCGCTATTATCCAAACCCATTCATCAACATCGGGTTATCGGTGCTGTTACGGTTGTTTCACTCTGTATGCAGCAGAAAAATAGCGGCACGTATGTCGAAAACGATTCAAGCATGCGTCTTGATCCGAAAGAGACGTCCTCTCGGGAAGATTTTGGGCAGGTACGAGTTCTTGTCGCGGAGGATAATCCTTCCAGTCAGGTTGTCGCGGCCACAATGCTTCAGTTTATCGGCTGCAAGACCGATGTTGTCTCATCTGGAAGGGCTGCTGTTGCAATGGTCCTTCAGCATGCCTACGATATTGTATTAATGGACTGTAATATGCCGGATATGAATGGTTTTGAAGCTACCGAAGAAATACGGCGGCTGGAGGGGAACAAGAAACACACCATTATTATTGCTCTTACTGCGAATGCCATCAAAGGGTTCCGGGAAAAATGCCTTGCAGCCGGGATGGATGATTATCTGAGTAAGCCGATACGCTCCAGCAAGTTGCAAGAGATTGTAACACGCTGGGCTGTTCCGATTCGGTATTTTACTTCTCAGGATCCAGAGCCTCTTTGTGAGATGGACGATCGTGAAGCGTCAGCCGGAGCTGTTTTTGATCCGGCGCGCTTACACAAGCTGTTGCGCATGTTCAAAAAAACGGGGAAAGACTTCGTACCGACAGTGGTAAAGCCGTACCTGGAAAATGTCGAGAAAAATATACCGGCATTGTATGCAGCAGTTGAGGAGAAAAACTTTTCAGGTGTGTACAAAACAGCACATTATTTGCTGGGGGGAAGCAGGAACCTGGGCTTGCAGAAACTTTCCGAAATATGCACTGGTATTCAGGATAATGCCACTCGTGATAATCATGCCAGCGTCCGAGAGCTTGTAATTGCTCTGGAGCGGGAACTGCCGTTGGTGAAGGCATATGTTGATGATATGGTGGGAGATAGTCGTATTGACGATGCCAACTAGTACGTCCGCTCTGACATCTGCTGTGCTTGTTTTATGTCGATGCCGCAACAAACGGTAGACTAAAGGCGACTGCATTGCAGGATGAAACAATAAACTGAATCGGCATCTTCTTGAAAACCCCTCTGATTTCATCAATCAATTTACCAAGCAACTGTGTTGGAGCAGATTCTTTATTGACGATAAGAGTGCGTTTGTAAGCGTGCTCAAAACCGGTGACGTGATGTGTACGCAATGCACCTTCTTTTACCAGTTTGGCTACAACAGACCTGGATATGAAAGCAAGGCCATACCCTTCGAGCACCGAACTGATAATGAGGTGAAGGTCGTCATAATAAATCACCCTGTTAAACAATGAAAAATCCTTGCCCAGCTTGTTTATATTTTGTTCAAGCAGCTTACTGGAACAGCACCCCTCTTTTCTGGTATAAAGATCAAAGCTGGTCAACTGCTCAATTGATAATTCCTCTTCTGCAATCGCCAATTGGGGTGAACTGACGAATACAACTTCATCTCCCGGTAGTTCAAAAGTTTCAAGCTCAGCAAAATCATAATCCGTATTATGCTCTATCACACCCACTTGGTATAAACCCTTCAACATCCCATCCACGACCTTGTCCGGCATTTCAAAAAAGAATTTTAATTCCAGCATGTCCGGCTTTAGGAGCATAAAGCCTTTCATTATTTCAGGCAGATAAGTGATGCCAAAGGATGGCGTACAGCAAAATGTTATTCCGGACTTTTGGGAAAGGCCGCCGAGTTCATTGAACAAGTCATTTTCAAGCTTTAATATTTTTCCAGCTTTTTCGATCACAATCCGGCCTGCGTCGGTTGCAACCAGCACCGGTCCACTGCGATCTATAAGTGAATAACCATATTGATCTTCCAAAAATTTGATTCTGCGTGACACTGCAGATTGGGTTATGAAAAGATTTTCTGCTGCTTTGGAAAAACTTCCGGTAGTAACTGACTCTACAAGTGTTCGTAAATACACGGTTTTCATTGGGCATCTCCGTAATACATTGTTTTGTTAACAAACCTGCATAGCTTCATGATTAAATTTCGTTTTCATATTATCAAATGACCATACTAAGATGCAGTCGAAATCGGGGCTTGACCAGATTTTACCTAGAATAAGTCACCTGCTACATCATAAAAACAGGAATTATACGCCAATGAATAATTTAAAAATAATCATGTTGGCTATGTCTATTCTACCATGCAGCTCTCTCAGTTGGGCTGATTCGGTTGTCATTACTTTCACCGATGGGAAAACTCAATCAATAATACTTGACGGCACCGTCAATACGATTGCAACGGTGAAGTATTTGTCTTCCGACGATCGTACTTCGGGGACACCGCTTTCAACTGTGCCACAGGCTCACACTTCAACTTTATCGTCGCCCCATGAAATGAGAGAAATCCAGCAACGCCAGATCCCGGAAAAACCTAAGGTTAAATTCAAATGGGCTGATCCCGTGGTCGGGCAATAAAGTTCTATCCTTCCGTAAAAATGGAAGGGGGCTTCAGCAGAACGGTAACAAGGAAGTTGACCATGCAAACTGGAGCAAGAAATTAATGATTACTCTGTTTTTATACAAGTTGTTTTCAACAATACAGAGAGGGGCTAGTTTGCCACAAAACCCTCCATTTTACAATACCGACGGTTTATTGCCTTCGGTATTTTTACGCCTATTCACAGTATTTGCATCAATCTGGCTACATTATGTGAAGGGAGGTGAAGAAGTAGGTAGAGATGTAAAAGTGAAGCACCATGGTGCCGGTTGTATTCTCACACTTTTTTACGAGGAGGAATTATGTCGGAAAAGATGATGAAGAAGAGCAAAGGACTGATTGTAGCCCTGCTTGGGACAGTAATGATTGCCGCGCTTACCATATGGGGATGCGGGACGGATGGGTATGATAACCCGTCAACCGAAGCAGTTACGACAAAAACTGCCACCGCTCTAATTACCGCGACTGAGCTGAAAACGTGGGTGGATGCGGGTTTGGTGAACAAGGCAGGAGGATATGACCGGGTCGTGATTCTCGACTCATCCAACAACCCTACAGCTACTCCCACTGACGACTCAACAAATGCATATAATACTGTTGGCCATATTCCTGGTGCACAGTTGATTTCAGCTGGGTCCGCTGCATTTTACGAGACGCGCGCCGAGGGGCCACTGAGTAGCACAGGCAATATGGTTTGCACAGGCTCTACTATGGATGCTCTAATCCAAAAAGCTGGAATTGACAAATGCACGACAATTGTGCTGACAAATAACGCTACTAATACCATCAATATGACCAGGGCATATGCCACATTCCGCTACTGGGGATTCCCTAAAAACCGGATCAAAATTTTGCAAGGTGGAAATGCCGGGTGGACTGCTGCAGGTTATGCTCTGACCAACACTGTGCCGAGTATTCAGAAATCAACCTACGGTGTTGCCCAAAATGGAACAACTACCATAAATACAGATATGCGTGTATCTCTTGGCGAGATGATCGGGTATGTCAAAGGTATTGTTGCTGGCAATACAAACAATGTTTATATACTCGATACGATTCGATCCGGTAAGATTTCCAGCACAACAGATCTTCTAGTGAGTGGTAACAATTATACTCCTTTTGATGGTGCTATGAAAGGTTCTTACAGCTTCCCATATGGTAAAATTGTAACACCTTCGGGTACTCTCAATTTCAAAGATGCTGATACATTGAAGGCGGATATCAGTGCAGCAGTTGCCGGAGATGGCATAACGACTATTGGTGATGCCAATCGTGATGCAGCAAAAACCTTCATCGTCTTTTGTCGAGCTGGAAATGCTGCCTCTGTAGCCTATTTTGCGCTTGATGGCATCGCCTATTACAATTCTAACGTCGATATCAAATGGTATGATGGTTCTTTAGGCCAATGGAACCTGATGGCTTCATCGGACCATACTGCTGTGGATACAACAGGCGCCACGGTTAATGCCGGTGGCAAACTGGCAGTAGGCTCTATCTGGGATACCACTTCTCTGATGGACAACCTGACTTGGAACGTGAGTCGTACTATTAGTGCTACTGATCTTACTCCTAGAGTTATTGTTCCCTATGGTTCTCGAGTTTACAGGGTAGAGCCAAGTTTTGCCGAAGGGAACCAGATTGAAACAGCAGATAAAGCATATCGCAGTACCGTTACCGGTACGAACGGCAGCTCTGCATCCACCGGTGGCGGCGGCTGCTAGCCCTATTATCATTCCAACTCCCCTGCCTTGATGGCGGGGGATCATATCGATGCAAAGGAGTGAATGAATGATTAAGATCACTAATACAGGAAGAATTCCGGCACTTGCCATCGGCTTTGCTATGTTTGCCGGCACAGCCTTTGCCGGACCGCAGATGACCTTTGGCCCGGATGATAAAGGGACACTGCAACTGGATTACAAGGGGCAGTTCCAGATGACGGTGCGTGATACCGGATCGGGAGACAAAAATGACGATACCACGACCAATTTCAACTTTCGCCGTAACCGGCTTGCCCTGATGGGAGCATACGGTGACATGTTAAGTCTCTATGTCCAGACAGAGTACACCGAAGACCAGAACGTTACCACCCTCGGTGTTGCCGATGCCAATCAGGGGACTAATTTTCAGCTCCTTGACGCGGTGATGCGCTTCAAGCTGAACGACAGTTTCCATGTAAATGTCGGCAAGTTTAAATACAACCTGTCCCGTGAGAACCTGGAAGCGTGCGAAATGCCGCTGACTCTCGACCGATCCCTCTTTATCCGCACCGCCTACACCAGCACCCGCGACACCGGGGTAGCGGTGTGGGGCAATCTGTTCAATGACATGTTCCAGTATCGTGCTGATGTTATGGAAGGGCGCAAGGCCGTGTCGGGAGCGACTGCACCCAGTTCCAACTTCCGTTACTCCTTCCGCGGCCACGTCACGCTACTTGATCCTGAGAACACCTATGGTTACAAAGGAACTTATCTGGGCAAGAAAAAGGTCTTGACCATCGGCGGAGCCTATCAGTTTGATCCGGAGATCGCCTATGGCGATACGGTCACCAAAACTGACAAGAAAGATTATCAAGCCTGGACGGTTGACGGATTCTTCGAGTATCCGCTTGAAGGGGTCGGTACGGTCACTGCCTCTGCTGCTTATGAAGATGTCGACCTCGATAATGCCTACAAAGGTGCCAACCCCGATGCAGGAACTATCGGCATTAACGGGCAGAAAAAAGGGTGGTATGTGAAAGGTGGCTACATGCTTCCCATGATGCCGCTGCAGTTCTTCGGCCGTTATGAAAAGTGGCGCTTTGCCTCACTGAACAACGTCTTTGACC
>JAQUCQ010000179.1 GCA_028686145.1 Desulfuromonadaceae bacterium
TGCAGCTACTATCAGATGCAGCGCGAATGACAAACCGAGCCATTTGGCTTGTTGAAGCATAAGCACATACCTCGCCTCTGCTTTGAATGGTAGATCATGTTGCAGTAATGAAGCAGAGAATCAGCATATTGTGTCAGCTTGAATCAGAGGTTGTCGGCGTATTGTCAGGCTTGGTCCGGAGGAGGGTCGGGCGGTTTACGATGCAAGGATGCTAAGTGGTCTGGGGGGATGAAGGTGAGGATACTTTGCCGCGGGGAAGGATTTACTCCAGTAAAAAAGAGTGGAAGATGTGGGGTTTCATTCGTATCTCCGAGAGTAAAAAGTTTTCCGGTTCCGCAGGGTGCGGTGCTCAAAGTGGCTATTTTCTTTTTTTGAGGAGGCGTGCCGGAAGCAGTCGTTGATGTATCTCGATCTTTATGGGGAGAGGGAGCTGGAGACGCGCAACAGTCGGCGAGAGGGGCGTTGTTCAATCGACGTTTTTTCTGCCAACAGCAGCAGGTATGAGCAGCGCTACGTTCGAGCGAACAGCCGTCACTATCACAATCACCGGAACATTCCCCCGAGGTGGCGACATGAGCGACTAATTTCGCTTGCACGGCACGTGATACAACAGGACTAAAAAGCGCCAGCAGATAGATTGTTGTCAGAAAAAGAGAAGTTATGTGGCGATGAGACTTTTTCATGCAACTCCAGAAAAAAAACCAGCAATTGCGTAAATATGTGGCTCGCTAGAAACTTATTATAAGCTCTTCTTATACTTCGGCCTCATGCTATCTATTTCATGACATTGTTGTCAAGTCTATACAAATATGAGAAATTGCTAAAATGTAGACGTCGGTGTTGTTATAGTTAAAGCTCAGGTTTATATGGTCCCGTCAATGACGCTGCCGTCGTATCTGCACAGGAGCGGGCACACCATAATACCGGGTGCATGCACGGCAGCAGCCTGCTTGGCCCGGCCGGCCACCAGGGTCATAAGCGCTCTGTCAAAGTCCGTCGTAACGGCAATTTCACGGGCGGTATTGGCTTTCGCAATAATTGCCACAATTTCTGGTGAAATGTGCGCTGCTTCTGCCCATCCACACAGTACAGCAAGATCAAGTTCAGACGCTGCTGCGTGGGTGTTTTTATATCCGCAGGATATTTTGAGCAGCTTGGCAAACTGGCAGGCAATTATCGGCTCCATGAAGCCGCGCTTTGCACACGCCCGCAACGCATACGCCACATGGTCCCCCATCATGATGCAGGCTTCCTCGGGGAGTTGCGAAAAATGCCGTTGGGCTGCCATCTCGCTGCTTCGGCCGGTGGAAAGAATAATCGTCCGACAGTTGCAGGCCTTGGCAACATCCAGGGAGGCATCAATGGTATCAGTCCATGCCTTGGCCGAGATGGGGCGAACAATACCGGTGGTGCCGAGGATCGAAAGTCCGCCGATAATGCCGAGCCGTGCGTTGAGGGTTTTTTGTGCGCGCTCTGCACCGTCGGGAATTGAAATGACAATGGTAAACGATGAGTGGTGAATGGTGAATTCGGACAGTACGGAGCCAACAGCCTCTTCAATCATCCGCCGTGGCACCGGGTTGATAGCCCATTCTCCGGGGGGAACCGCCAGTCCCGGCTTGGTAACGGTGCCGATGCCGGTTCCTCCTTCGATGGTAATCCCTCTCTCCGCTGTGTGAGAGGAGGTGTTCGGGTCTTTTTGTTGTACCAGAGCATGCACTTCCGCTCCGTTTGTTATGTCCGGGTCGTCACCGGCATCTTTTATCACGAAGCAGGTCGCCTCGTCTGCTGAGAACGACTGGCCATGCAGTTGAAACGTGGTGCTGACTCCGGCGGGGAGAGTAATGCTGACTTCGGAGACAAGAGTCTTATTCACCAGCATCTGTGCAGCACCTTTTGCTGCTGCTGCAGCACAGGCCCCGGTAGTGTACCCGGAGCGAAGACGGTGTGTCATACCATCCTCGTTAAAAACAGATGCCAAAGATGCAGCGTGACAAATGAGAGCGGAATGCCAATGCCGATCAGCATGCCGACCAGTTGAGGGCGGAGATCATGGTCAATGGCGATAATTCCGGCAGTAATCATCGGGGCCATTGCCGCTTCAAAAATTGTTATCTGAACAACGGTGCCGGTCGCGCCAAGAATGCTGCTATACAACAGGAAAATGAGTGCCGGACCGAGCAGAAGTTTATAGCTCAATCCTGTTGCAAGCGGCATCAGCGCCTGTCGCATGCCGCCAAACTGAAGCTGGAAACCGACTGAAACCAGTGCGAGCGGGGTCAGGGTGCTGCCCAGTTTTTGCAGAATCAGGATGCTCCACTCCGGAAAAGAAACCGGCCGCAACAGCATTGCCAGCAGTAATGCCTGAAAAGGGGGGAAAAGCAGGACCTTGCGTGCCATCTGGCGTGGTGTGACATTTCCCGATGAATAGAGAGCTGCCGCAAGAATGCCGAGCGTTGAGAGAACCATAAAGGAACCAAGCTGATCGGCAATAATGCCAATCCCAAGGTACTCTTTGCCGTAATACGCTTCAATCATCGGCAGACCGACAAAGGAGGTATTGCCCAGGCCCGCAACCAGTATCAGAGCACCTGTCGTCTCCCTGTCAAGTTTAAAGAGTTTCCCGGCGACCCCAAACAGCAGCCAGGCGACCCCGAACAGCAGCCAGGCCATACCGGCTGTAAGCAGGAGTGATGAGTCGATTGTAAGGTTGTGGATATGCAGGATTGTCAGAGCCGGAAGAGAAATGTGAATAATGAAGCCATTCAGCGCCGCCGGGGTGGCGGCGGGAAACCGCCCCGTTTTTTTAAGTCCGAGACCTGCCAGCAGGCATATTGCCAAAAGGATAATGTTGGCCATGGCGTTATATCAGTGCTGCGTGGCCAGGATGGCCAGCGCATTCACTATTGCGGCGGCTACATTGGAGCCCCCTTTGCGTCCGATGTTGGTTATGTATGGGATACCATGGGTATCTGAAGCCAAGGCATTTTTGCTTTCCTCTGCCCCCACAAACCCGACGGGCAAACCGATAATCAGGGCCGGCTTTGCCTGTCCGGTTCCAATGAGCTGCAGCAGTTCAAATAGTGCCGTCGGGGCATTGCCGATTACAAAGATGCGGTTATCTGTGTTTTTAGCCGCATTACGCATGGCTGCAATGGAGCGTGTGATCCCTTCCGCTCTTGCCTGTTCGGTCACGTCCTGATCGGCAATATGGCAGGAGACCGTGCATTGCAGAGTGGCCAGGCGCGGCTTGCTGATTCCGGCAAGTGCCATGTTCGTGTCGGTAACGATACCGGTACCGCTTTTAAGCGCTGCGACAGCTTTTTCAATTGCATTTCCGGAAAACACCATTGACTGGATGTACTCAAAGTCGGCGCTGGTGTGTATTGCCCGGCGTACAAGCTGCCATTCGGCCTTGGGCCAGCCGTGATCACCCGCTTCGGCGTCGATGATGCGAAATGATTTTTCTTCAATCTCTTCCGGTTTCATGTTTAATGAGTCCATTAATGCCATCCCAGTCTTTCAAGTGCTTCGCCAATTCGTTCCGCTTCGACCTCAGCCAGTTTGCAGTGCGCCCCCAAGTGTCCGCCCATTTCCATGACCAACCCCGGATGCCGTTTCTGAGCCTCTTCTATCTCTTCCGGCAGATCATGCTGGACATGGGCGCCCATGAAGAGGAAATAGGGCATCAACAGTATCCTGTCCGCCCCGCGTGCTACGCACGTATCGATCCCCTGTTGGATATTCGGCTCATGGAGTTCCCGGAACGAGACCTCAATAATGTCAAAACCGGTCATCTCCCGGACCATTGCCGCTACTTCGCGAGCAGCATCATTCGCTTCGGAAATACGGCTCCCGTGGGCCATAATTAAAATTGCCGTTGTCACTGTTGTTGATTCCTTTCGTAGATCATAATCCCATCACTTTCAGCCTCTAGCGACTCAAGCAGTTTCCACTGTTCACCAAAACGGTTATCTCTCGTCTGGTCATCCCCCAGTCGCTCCATCAATCCCGAGATAATCTTCCACACAGGAAGCATGTCTCCACCCGGTGGGTCGTGGCGATTAATCCGCGGCGGGTGGAGTTCCGGAGTCTCCCCCTTGATCGGTAATCCGGGCTGCATCACTTTTTTGAAGCGTTGGGCGCGCCCTTCATTGTTGATATATGTACCATCCATTTCAACCCAGGAGGTGGCCGGCAGTAAAACTTCCGCTCGCTCTGTCAGGCGAGTCGGCAGCCAGTCGGCGGCGGCCAGTATCCTTATTCACGGTGGCAGTTCTGACGACAGGTCAGCTTCCAGTGCGATGACTCCCTTGATTGCACCCCGTGCAAGTGCGTCGGGAAGAGTAACAGCGCCCTGTTCACGCGCCAGCATGGCGGTTCCAAAAGCATTGGGCCCATTCAGGATGAAGGCCAGCTTTACGCCGCTTAGAGCCATAGCCTGAATGCTGTTTATCGCCTGCCGGTTCATCCCGCAGATCACAACCGGGTTGCGAGCCTCCGCAAACGGGACATCTGTCAGTGAGGCGACGGCAGCGGAGTCATAGAGCTGTCGGCTCGTTTCCTTCAGACACTTATTATGTACCACAAACACCTTGGCGCCATTACGGTACGCCTGGCGTACCGCCAACGCCATCATGGGTGCCTCAATCAGCAGGTCACACTCCAGTATGGCAACGACGTCGGCCTGGCGAACATCTTTCTGGGAAGCAGTGTTGTTACGGTTTAACAGGGCGACTGCTTCAACCGTCGCGGCAAAATGTGGCGTATCGCCTGAATAACAAAGTGTTTCCGCGCCGATCAGGTCTCGCAGCTTCGCTGCCATTATGGCGGCTTCCTGCGCCATGCGGGGTGAGCCAACTATGGCCAGCGCAGCAGCCCCGTTCAGTTCGAGAAAATTAGTCAAACGCTCCTGCAGCGAATCCAAAGCGGCATCCATACTGACCGCTTCACCGTCCACCCGTGCCTGCCGGGGGCGATCCGGGGCATTGACGGCAGCATTCGAGAAACGGCCCCGGTCGCAAATGAACCAACCGTTAACGGCATCGTTGCGGCGGGCCGTAACCTTGAGCAATTCGCGGTAACGCGCCATCGGCACAGTGCTGCATCCGAGCGAACATCCCGGACAGACTGAGGGTGCCATGTCGTAATCCCAATAGCGTGCCCGAAAGCGAGCGGTTTTATCCGTGAAGACGCCGGTCGGGCAGATGTCCACCAGATTGCCGGAGAAGGGGGATTCGAGATCACCATCCTGCTGGCGGCCGAAGTAAACCATGCCGGAGCGCCCCATGGCACCGAAATCCGTGCCGCCCGCGTACTCCTGATAAAAACGGACGCAGCGGTAACACTGGATACAGCGGTTCATCTCATGCTCGATATATTCACCGAGATATTGGTTATTGTAGGTGCGTTTCAAGCCGTCATAGCGCCGGATGCCGTGCCCGCCGGCAATGGTGAAGTCTTGCAACTGGCACTCACCCCCCTCGTCACAGACCGGACAGTCGTGGGGATGATTGATCATCAGCCATTCAATGACGGCGCGGCGCATGTCAACCGCCTCCTGGTCGGTTGTCGAAACCACCATGCCATCCTGGGCCGGAAGCATGCAGGACATCTGGATTCCCTTGATCGGCCCGTCCAGCATCTTGACGGCACAGGCCCGGCATGCTCCGGCTTTACCGAGAGCCGGATGCCAGCAGAAATGCGGGATGGTTATGCCGATGCTGCGGGCCGCCTCCAGTACATTTGTGCCTTCGGGTACCTCAACCGCTATGGTGTCGATGGTCAGCTTCGGCATGTCGTTACCCGATCCTGTCAGCAACTGCGCGTTCACCAGTAAAAGGACAGCGCCGTTCGGCAATATGTTCCAAGAGTTCATCCTCGAAATGGTTAAGAAGCCCCTCCACCGGTCCCATGGCGCCTGGAGCCAGCGCGCAGAAGGCATAATTCAACAAGTGGACGTGCTCCCGCAGGATGTTGATGTCCTGTACCTCACCGCGTCCGGATTCAATCCGTTCCAGGGTATGACGCACGAAGGGAAGCCCTTCGCGGCAGGGAGTGCACCATCCGCATGACTCACGGGCAAAAAAACGGATCAGATTAAGCGTAACCGCCACCATGCAGGTGGTCTGATCAAAAACGACAATCCCTCCGGTGCCGAGACGTGAACCGGCTTTAGCCACCGGGTCGAAATCCATTGGTACATCCCGGTGGGCGCTCGTAAAGAACGGCGTGGAAGCGCCGCCCGGTATGCACGCTTTGAAACGGCTGTCGGGGCGCATCCCGCCACAGGGACCATCAATAATTTCGCCAAGGGTCATGCCGAGCGGCAGTTCGAAGCAGTCGGTGTTGACAACATGTCCGCTGATACAGAACAGTTTGGTGCCGGCTGCTTCGGGAATTGCCGCCGTATTTTTCCACCAGAGCGGGCCATTGTTGATAATTGCCGGAATGTTGGCCAGCGTTTCTACATTATTGACCACTGTCGGTTGTCCCCATAATCCTTTAACGGCAGGGAAGGGGGGCTTGGCGCGCGGATTGGCGCGGATTCCTTCCAGCGCGTTGATCAGTGCGGTTTCCTCGCCGCAGATGTAGCGTCCTGCCGATTGGTGAACGTCAAGTTCCAGGCTGAAAGTACTCCCCAGGATATTTTTTCCTAAAAAACCGGAGCGGTGGGCTGAGGCAATTGAGTGGCGCAGGTTTGCAGCGGCCTGTTCATAGACATGGCGCACAAATATGAATGCGTGCTGTACTCCAAGGGCATAGCATGCCAGAGCCATGC
>JAQUCQ010000180.1 GCA_028686145.1 Desulfuromonadaceae bacterium
TCACTGGTTGGGACAAAGGTGACTTTTGACCTGTTTCTGCACAGGGGCAAAGTTAAAAAAATGAGCATATAGGGGGTAACACCTTTCATGGAACTTCTTGGAAAAACAAGAATAGATTTTATTGGTAAACGCAAAATTTCTTTTATCATATCGGCCATTATTTCGATTGTCGGTATCATTGGGGTCATTCAGGTCGGCCGTGGTGCAGCCAATATGGGTATTGATTTTTCAGGTGGCACCGCCATGCAGCTGAAGTTCAGCAAGCCGATCTCGATTGCCGATGCCAGAGCGGCATTGCACAAGAACGGAATAGCCAAAGCCGATCTTCAGGAAATTAAGGACAGCAATAAACTACTGGTCAAGATGGCCGGAGCGACAGTCGGTAAATCGTCTGAAATGGTGCAGTCGGCCTTTAAAAAGGAATTTGCGGATAATGCCTTCACCGTTGAAAGCTCAACGGAAATTGGACCTTCCATTGGGAACAAGCTACGCAAAGATACACTGATTGCGGCAGTCATTTCGATGCTGGGAATAATCATGTATATTGCCTGGCGCTTTGACTTCAAGTTTGGAGTTGGTGCAACCTGTGCGACCGTGCATGACTGTCTTGCCATGTTTGCGGTTTTTTATCTGATGAACAAAGAGATCAACCTGCTTTTTATCACCGCCGTTCTGACAATAGCCGGCTATTCATTGACAGATACGGTTGTTGTCTTTGACCGCATTCGTGAGAATCTGCATAAAAATTTGAAAGGTTCAATGAACACCATTTTCAATGACAGTATCAATGAAGTGCTTTCACGTACGATTGTCACCTCTCTGACGGTTGTTCTTGCCGCTTCTTCACTCTTCTTTTTCGGAGGTGAAGTTATCCATGACTTTTCATTAGCCCTTTTGATCGGTGTTCTTGTCGGTACGTATTCATCGGTATTTGTTGCAAGTCCGATCGTGGTACTCCTTGAAAATCGTGCTTTGGAAAAAAAGGCTAAAACTGTCTGAACGGTTCAATCCACCATAGGGGGAGGCTCCTTTGAATAAAGATTCAATTCTGATTACTGTTGTTGCCCTGATAGTCGGCGTGCTGGGTGGATATTTGATCTTCAGTATCAGTACTGCCGGTAAAGTTAGCCAGACGGATGGCGCTGCATCAACCGTTACTGTTTCACCAACCGACTATTCACGGCGTATTGCCCAGGCCGAAAAAATTGTCGCTCAGGATCCGAAGAATTTTAATGCCTGGGTTTCGCTTGGCAATGATTATTTTGATACTGAACAAGTACAGAAATCAATCAATGCTTATGGGAAAGCTCTGGAAATTCAGCCGAACAATCCGAATGTACTGACCGATCAGGGCGTCATGTTTAGAAAAGTTGGCTGGTATGACAAGGCGCTTGCCAATTTTGACAATGCCAACAAAATCGAGCCAAATCATCTGCAGAGTTTGTACAATGCCGGCCTTGTGTATGCTATCGACCTGAAACAACCTGATAAGGCGGCGCATTACTGGCACAGATATCTTCAACTTGATTCAAGCAGCCAGACCGCACTTCAGATTAAAGCTTTGATGAAAGATCCTGACAAGTCCAAAAAGCCTACAATGAAATAACTGAAATGAATTCCCCCGCTAGCCGGGGGTTTTTTTTCGCAAAAGGTGGGCATCAATGCACAGCAGGATAGAGAAAAAATGGCATATCAAGACTGCTGATGAAGCAAAAGTCAGAGAGCTCTCAAGATTACTTGGAATATGCTCCACCACCGCTCGTATTTTGATCGGCAGGGGGATTGACTCCGTTGATGTGGTTACGCAGTTTCTCTCTCCAACTCTTTCTGCCATGGTTGACCCGCTTCTGTTGAAAGGTATGCAGGCTGCGGTTACGCGGGTGCTGTTAGCCTTGAAAGGTGGCGAAACTGTCTGTATCTACGGTGACTATGATGTGGACGGCATAACAGGCACAGCGCTTCTGGTCTCATTTCTGCGGCTGGTTGGCTTAAATTGTAATTATTTCATACCGAATCGTTTTGATGAAGGATATGGTCTTAACGAAGCGGCACTTCAACGGATCATAGATTCTGGCTCTACGCTTATTATCTCTGTCGATTGCGGCATTACCTCTGTACAGGAAGCAGCTTACTGTCAGCAGGCCGGTGTCGATCTGATAATACTCGATCATCATGCACCTAAGGAGAGCATTCCGGTCGCTGCTGCAGTAGTCAATCCGCTGCAGCCCGGCTGTGCTTATCCATTTAAAATGCTGGCCGGCGTCGGTGTCGCCTTTAATCTTCTTGTTGCGCTACGGAGTCTTATGAGGCAGGAGGGATTGTTTGGAGGGGGAGATGAGCCGGACCTTCGGGATTGGCTTGATCTGGTGGCACTCGGAACAATTGCCGATGTGGTGCCACTCGTCGGACAAAACCGGATATATGCGTACTTCGGTTTGCAACGTCTTGAAAATAGCCGCAGACTGGGCATTGTGGCACTTAAAAAGGTTGCCGGGATCACGGATGCCGTTACCTGTGGTCAGGTTGGTTTTCGTTTGGCGCCCCGTCTCAATGCCGCTGGGCGCATGGAAAGCGCAGTGCCGGGGGTTGATTTACTACTTGGTGTAGATGCGGATGAATGTTCGGCTATTGCTGACGAACTGGATACAGCAAATGCTGAACGCCAGGCTGTGGAACGTGCTATTCTTGAAGAGGCGGTCGGTATGGTTGATAGCGGTGGCAAATATCCGGCCTGCAGGAGTATTGTACTCGCTTCTTCTGTCTGGCATCAGGGGGTAATAGGAATTGTCGCCTCCCGGTTGGTTGAACGCTATCATCGGCCGACAATACTGATAGCAATAGACGAACAGGGAAACGCGAAAGGTTCCGGTCGCAGTATTCCCGGTTTTCACCTGCTGGAGGCACTTACGGCCTCTTCTGGCCTTCTTGAGCGTTATGGCGGTCACCGCTATGCCGCCGGCGTCGCTTTGCAGTCAGAGGACATTACCGCTTTTGCTGCCGCCTTTGAAGTTGCGGCTCGGCATACATTTGGCGATTCCGATCTTGTGCCGGCACTTGATGTTGATAGTGTCGTGGCCCCTGGAGAAGTGAATATTGCCCTTACTCAAGAGTTACAGCGTTTGGAACCGTTTGGTGCCGGAAATCCGGAACCGACTTTGATGTTGCGCTGTGTCACCGTGATGGAACGCCGAATTGTCGGGGATGGGCACTTGAAGCTGCGTATCACGGTTGCCGGGCAGACCTTCAATGCCATCGCGTTCCGGCAGTCAGAATCTCCGACAGACGGGCTGTTGGATATCGCCTTTTTCCCGGAGCTTAACTGCTGGAACAATACAACGACACTGCAGTTACGTATTAAAGCGATTAGAAGGGTGGAGGCATAATGCTACGTAAAGAGCGTTTTGATAGCGCCGACCGGATCATAAAAATAGGTTTTTGGGTCAATGCTTTTTTAATGGTTCTGAAGCTGTCTGCCGGATACTGGGGACATTCGGAAGCTGTTTTTGCCGATGGAATCGAGAGTGCGTGTGATTTCGTCGCGATCTTTGCAACTATGATGGCGCTCAATCTGGGGCGGCAACCCTTCGATGCCAACCATCCCTATGGTCATGGCCGAGCTGAAAGTCTGGCAGCGCTTCTCGTCTCACTGGTGATAGGCGGCACCGGCGGCTGGATCCTGTATGGGTCCGTTGTGACAGTCGTTGCGGGGAACTTCAATTCTCCCGGGTGGATTGCTGTTGCCGCGGCTGCCCTAACTATTATCATAAAGGAGTGGCTCTACCGTTTTTCAACCCGTACCGGCAAGAAGCTTGAAAGCCCGGCGCTGTTGGCCATTGCCAAAGACCATCGCAAAGACGCTGTCACCTCCATATCAACACTCATCGGTGTTATCGGTGCCTACTTTGGTGTGGGGATAATGGATCCGCTGGCGGCAGGATTAACCTCGTTTTTTATCCTGCATGTTGGGTATCAGACGTTTCGTGAAGCGGTCCATGATCTGATGGACGGGACCGCACCGGCAGATTTTATTGATGCACTCCAGGCTCTTGCGGAAAGTGTAGACCATGTTGAACATGTGCATGAAATGCGTGCCCGCCGCTCCGGGCAGTATATGATTGTTGACCTGAAGCTTGAAATGGATCCGAATATGACGGTCAAGCAATCACATGATGTTGCGACTCGTGTAAAAAAACTTATATTCGATCGTTATCCCGGTGTCGGAGATGTCATGATTCATATTAATCCTCATGAAGAGGAACATGAGGACCTGATCAGGTTATGAGGCTACGACGGATTTTAACTCCCCGGTACAGATTTCGTTATTACTGCCGGTTATAGTGATGGCTACTTCCCGGTTTACAAGCGTTTTCTCACCTAAGAACGAGGTAGAGATATAATTAGGCGTTAGCCCTCTGCACTCTCCCGTTTTGTTATCGTGACCTTGAACCAGCACTGAAAGTGTCTTGCCGGTAAAACGTTCCAAGAACAATGTCTTTTTCATCGTGGCGATGCTTCGCATGATGGCTGCCCGTTCAGTAATGATCTGAGTTGCTATATGTCCCGCCATTTCTGCCGCTCTGGTCCCAGGGCGACTGGAATAGGGGAATACATGCAGGTCGGAAAACGGCAGCTCTTCAAGCAGCTTAACCGTATCTTTAAACTCCTCATCGGTCTCTCCCGGAAAACCAGCGATCACATCAGCACCAATGAACGCATCCGGCATGGCTGCGGTAATTCGTGCTACCAGCTTTCGGAAAACCTCTGAGGTGTATGGTCTCCCCATACGCTTCAATACCGAATCGCTACCGCTCTGTAGTGGCAAATGCAGATGCGGACAGATGATGTGCGATGTTGCCATCAGGTTGAGAAGATCTTCGTTGACTTCATTTGGTTCGATCGAGCCGATTCGCAGCCGCGGCACAATACCGGTAGTATCAATCTCTCTGACCAGAGTCGTCAGCGTCATTGGTTGTTTCAGGTCGAGACCATAGGCACCAAGATGGATGCCGGTCAGTACGATCTCTTTGAAGCCGTTGTCGGCAAGATCTTGTACACCTTGCAGGATATCATCAGGTTTGACACTGCGGCTGCGCCCGCGGGCATAGGGGACAATGCAATACGCGCAGAACGAGTTACAGCCGTTTTGGATCTGGAGAAAGGCGCGGGTATGCTCGGCAAAACTGGTCAGCTTGAGCGGTTCAGCCTGTGCGATTGCGGCAATATCTGACACTGTGTTGTCGGTAGTTTCGAGAAGGGCGGAAATATTCTGCTTCTCCATATTGCCGAGGATACAATCAAGTTCGGGCATTTTTTCCAGCTCGCCGGGTGATACCTGGGCATAACAGCCGGTTGCCACAACGCGCGATGCGGGATTCAGACGGCGAGCTCGCCGGATCAGACGGCGGGTTTCGGCGTCTGTTCGCGCAGTGACCGTACAAGAGTTAATGATATAAATGTCGGATGGTTCGGTGAAGGGGACAATACGGTACCCTGCGGTTTTTAATTGCTCAATCATGGCAGCGGATTCGAATTGATTGGTTTTGCACCCCAGAGTGCTGATGGCTACGCGTTTCATGTGTTGATCAGATCCTTTTCAAGTTTGGCAAGTGTTCTGCTGACATAGATAACAACGATCAGTGCCGCTGACCATGTTATGCCAAATATTCCCCACCAGATACCGACAAGCCCCAATCCCATGACTATTGTGAGCAGGTGGAACACAAAGGAGGGCCCGGCAATTTGGCGGTATAGTCCGATGACAAGACCAAATAGCGGCATCCGTATACCCTGCATAGCGGACACGTTGATGTAGAGTAGAACATATGCCGGCATTACTAGTGCTTCTATAGCAAGAAATCCGACACCGGCGTTAATTACCGAGGAATCATTGGTGAAGAATCCCATTAGTTCACTGCGGTACAGTAGTGCAGCAGCAGTTCCACAGAGGGCAAACAGAACACCGTAGCGGAGCGAGACCCGGACGGTTTCCCGGATGCGATCAATTCTCCCGGCTCCAAAATTCTGTGCGGTTAGAGCCAGGGTTGAAATGTTCAGTCCCATAACCGGCAACAGGGCAATTTGTTCAATACGTGTTCCAATGCCATAGGCTGCTACGGCATGTTTCCCGTAGTGTCCTACGAACCAGGTGATAATAAAGATGCCGAGCGAGACGGTCATCATATTCATGGCTGATGGTAATCCCTGCCCGAACAATTCCCGATAATAACTCCAGCGTGGGCGAAGATCGGCAAGGAGGAAGGATGGCATGCTACCGGTTTTCGAAATTTGGCTGAAAAGGTAAAAAACACCGAGGCACTGGATAAAAACAGTCGCCAAGGCAATTCCTGCCAGTCCAAGCGTCGGAAATCCCGCTCCACCGTACATAAACCACGGATCAAGGACAAGATTGAGGCAAAATCCGCCGATCAGAAAATTGCGGTATGCCACGGTATTGCCATGTGAGTTGAGGATGGCATTCATAACAAAGTTAAGGAGAAAAAAAATGCTGCCGGCAAAAATTATATTCATATAACTCAGTGCAAGGGCAAGGTACTCCCCTCTCGCACCCATCAATATGAAAATTTTTGGGGCCAGTGCTATTCCCACAGCGGTGAGGAGTAGAGCATGTATCAGGGCGAACGAGAGTGATTGGGACAGATATAGCCGGGCCTCATTATGATCTTTGCGGCCGAGGGCATTGCCGATCAGGGTGGTAGCTCCAGTCGATACGCCGCTACCGACCGCCAGAATCAGAAAAAAAACCGGG
>JAQUCQ010000007.1 GCA_028686145.1 Desulfuromonadaceae bacterium
ATTGCCAATGATTTGCGACTGCTGGCTTCGGGACCCCGCACCGGTCTGGACGAAATAATCCTTCCCGCCATTCAGCCCGGCTCGTCGATCATGCCGGGCAAGATCAATCCCTCCATGGCCGAGATGACCAACATGGTCTGCTTTCAGGTCATTGGATGCGATCAGGCAATCATGTTGGCGACCCAGGCAGGCCAGCTGGAGCTGAATGTTATGATGCCGCTGATTGCCTGGAACCTGACTTTTTCAATGGGAATACTCAAGAATTGCGTGCAGAAATTCACCGAATCCTGTATAAACGGAATAACGGCGCATGAAACGCGTTGCCGACGCTATTTGGAAGAATCGCTTGGCTTGGTTACGGTACTTGCGCCGTACATCGGCTACAACGCCTCGGCGGCCATCGCCAAGGAATCGGTTGCCAGTGGTAAAGGCATCCGTGAAATTGTCTTGGAGCAGAAATTGATGGCTGCCAGTGAGCTGGACAAGATCATGCAGCCGGAACACCTGACCGAGCCTGGTCTGCCGAAACAATAGATTCGTTGAGCACCACCACATACAAAGGAGAATAACAGATGAAAGAAGAAGTGCTGAGGGTTCTTGAACAGGTACGTCCCGGTCTGCAGGCAGACGGCGGGGATGTGGAGCTGGTTGAAGTTACGGAAGACGGTATTGTCAAGGTGCGGCTGAAAGGCGCCTGCGGCAGTTGCCCGATGTCCACGATGACTCTTAAGATGGGAATCGAACGTGCCATGAAGGAACAGATTCCGGGCGTCAAGGAAGTCGTTCAGGTCTGATCCGTATTCCCGATAAAAATCACAAACGCTCCTTCAGGTAATGCTGGCAGGAGCGTTTGTTTTAGGAAAACCATAACAATTCATGAGGTACCCGTGGCACTAATATCCCTGCGCGACATAACCCTGGCCTTCGGCGGCCCTCCTCTTTTCAACGGTATCAACCTGCAGATCGAAGCGGGCGACCGGCTCTGTCTGATGGGGCGCAACGGCAGCGGCAAATCGACGCTGCTGAAGCTGATCGGCGGTGAACTCCCCCCCGAAAGCGGCGAGATACAGAAACAACAGGGGCTCAAGGTGGCTGCGCTGACTCAGGATGTGCCGCAGGATGTGGCCGGGAATGTTTTTGATGTGGTTGCCTCGGGCATGGGGAATGCTGCCGCTGTGCTTGCCGAATACCATCACGTCAGCCACGAACTGGCGCATGACTGCAGCGATAAGCTGCTGGCCCGATTGGAAGCGTTGCAAAAAGAGCTGGAAGAAAATGACGGCTGGAACCTGCATCAGGAGGTTGAGCGAGTGCTGAATCGCCTGGATCTGGATGCCGATGCGGAATTTGCCGCGCTATCCGGAGGGACCAAGCGACGGGTGCTGCTGGCCCGTGCCCTCGTATCCACTCCGGATATTTTGATTCTGGACGAACCAACCAACCACCTGGATATTGATACGATCCTCTGGCTGGAGGATTTCCTGGCCAAAAATGTCAAAACAGTGCTGTTTGTGACCCATGATCGCGCCTTTGCCCGACGGTTGGCCAACCGGGTGGCAGAGTTGGATCGTGGCCGTATCTATGCTTTTTCCTGCGGTTATGACGAGTTTGTTGAACGGCGGGAAGCGCTGCTGGAAGCGGAAATTACCCGTCAAGCATTGTTTGACAAGAAGTTGGCTCAGGAAGAGGTTTGGGTCAGACAGGGGATCAAGGCCCGCCGTACCCGTAATGAGGGACGAGTGCGGGCGTTGAAAAAACTGCGCGAAGAATCCCGTCAACGGCAGGAACGTCAGGGAACAGCAAAAATCCAGTTGCAGGTGGCCGACCGTTCCGGGGCGCTCGTTGCAGAAGCAACCGGAGTGACATTTGCCTATGACGGGCGGCCGATTGTCGCGAACCTCTCCACGACCATCATGCGCGGTGATCGGATCGGTATTATCGGGCCGAACGGTTCCGGTAAGACAACGCTGCTCCGTTTGCTGTTGGGAGAACTGGAACCGCAGCAGGGTGAAATCAAGCTGGGAACCCGCCGCGAGGTGATTTATTTCGACCAATTGCGTGAACAGCTTGATATGGACAAGAGTGTGCAGGAAAACGTGGGAGAGGGAAACGATACGCTGATTATCAATGGCCAGTCGCGTCACATTATCGGCTATCTGCAGGACTTCCTCTTTTCGCCGGAACGGGCCCGTTCACCAGTCAACATCCTGTCCGGAGGCGAGCGCAACCGGCTGTTGCTGGCTAAGCTCTTTACCAAGCCGTCCAATATTCTCGTGATGGATGAACCGACCAACGATCTGGATGCGGAGACGCTTGATCTGCTGGAGGACCTGTTGATGGAGTACCCCGGTACGCTGTTGCTGGTCAGTCATGATCGCGAATTCCTCAATAATGTGGTCTCGAGTACGCTGGTGCTATCCGGTGACGGTACGGTGCGGGAGTTTGTCGGCGGCTATGACGACTGGCTGAATCAGGCGGCGATGGAAACAGCGGCGGCAATCCAGGCGGCGCAGAAAGCTGCCCCGGAAAAGGGAAAACCGCAGAAGGAAAAGGTCCGCAAGCTCTCATTCAAGGATGAACGCGAACTGGAAGCTCTGCCGGAGCAGATTGCCGCCATAGAGAGAGAACAAGAAGGTCTGCATGCCCGCCTTGCAGATCCTGATTTTTACAAGAGTGCCGGAGGAGAGGTTGCCGCCGTTAATGCCCGTCTGACTGTGTTGGAGCAGGAACTGGAAGCGCTATTCCTGCGGTGGGACGAGTTGGAGAGTCAGAAAGGGTAGGTAATCACAGTGTGTCGATAAATGCTGCGATCTCCACGTGTACTTTTTGTGAGCCTTCTCCGGCAAGAATTCCGTGGCGGCTGAAATCGAAAGGGACGTATTTTTTGTGTGCAGATCCAATGCGGTTAAACAGAAGTGCCGTCCCTTCGTGATCAACAACCGGGTCGCCGTATGCCTGCACGATCAGGGTCGGTATTGTTACGTCCGCTAGGCGTGGCTCAAGATCTTTCATGAAATACTCCAGTTCGGCAAGCGCTGCAACCGGAACCCGCGCATAGTTGATAAGCGGCCGTTCAGGGGTAATGTCAAAATATTCTTTTGCCGCCCCATTCAAGTGAATTATATCCATGACTTTGTTCCAGGTGGAAACGGCAGGTGCGAAGCGGCTGGACACGTCCTGCAGGCGAAAAGGAGGCGATACCGCAAAAACTCCTGCCAAGCTGGAAATACGAGCTGCGGCATCGAGCACCAAGCCGCCGCCGAATGAAAAACCGCCAATTACGACGCGTGTGCAGATGGCGCTCATCAAGGCATAACCAAGATCTACCGATTCAATCCAGTCACTCCCTTTGCGTGTCGCAAGGTCTTCGGGAGATGTCCCATGCCCGCGGAGGCGGACGCAATATACCCAGTAGCCTTTACCGTGCAGATAATCAGCAAGTTCACGTACTTCACGTGGTGCCGCCAGAAAGCCATGCACCAGCACGACCCCCAGCTGTCGTGATGTTCCTTTTAGCAGTAGCGGCGCGCCGATATGCCGTTCTTTGGTGTCTTCGGGGTGGTGGTAGCGTGTATAATCGGCTTCAAACTGATGATCAGCCTGCCGCTGCAGAACATCAACAGCCCGGTGCCTAACCAGCATTTCCGGCAACCACGCCATTAAGCGCACCCGGCGTTTGAGACATGACAGCGACTGTACTTCATTTGCCGCGACACCGAGCGGATTCTTGATGCGGATTCGGTGCAATTCGCTGACAGCGGAAAGGCTGGCGGCATTTCTATGCAAAATCCCCTTCTCGCAGCTGACAACACCGGTCTCCCGCGCCAATTCCAGGAAATCCCGATATTTATGATAGCGGTCGTCAGTCAGCAGGGCAACCTGACCAAACTCAAGACTCTGGTGGCAGAGAACCGTTGCTTTTTCGGGGACCAGATCAGTCAGCAGAAAAACACGCCGCCTGAAGTCTTCCTCCGAAATGGTGTCAAAGGGGAGCGCCCTTAACAGCGAAGCAAAAAGATGATCGTGATTGACTGTGGTCATGTTGTAAATGTCCGACATGAACCGGTGCATCAGTTTGGTAGCTTCCTGACGCATTGCCGGCAGTGATGACAGCTGGTCATCGAAGTTGATCTGGCGGAGGGAGAGCATGTCCTGTGTGATCCGGGGCGATGTGAGCGATTCGGAAACGGAGATGCCCTGCCCAAAGCGGATATCGATATCTACGCCTTCAAAGAACATGGTTCCTTCGGTTAACAGTTCCTCCCGTAACCGGTCGGAGATATTGTGAGCAAAGCGGTCAGCCAGCGTGCTGAGCACGTTTTCCCGTGCCCTGAGGGGATAATAGGTCAGGTTGATCGGTACAATCCACGTTTTTCCGGCTAAAACCGGCTCCAGATCCTCGATCTCAAACATGTTCTGCAGCCGCTCGGCTTCTGCTGGGTTCTCTGTCAGCAGGTGCTTCAACCGCTTTCGGTAAAATTCGGTCCGTAGCGCCAGGTTTGCAGCTCCGGTATGTGCTGACCGTGGCCTGATCCGGTGCAGGCCGAAGATTGAAGATCTGGTGACAGTTTCCTTGTTCTTGACCATGTGCCCTTCGGGAAAGATAATCCAGTTGGCTTCACCGGTTAGTAGGCTTTTCACAATCAGGCGATCACGATCGGGATTTCTGGTTGAGACCGCTCCGACTTTTAAAAGCAAACTGCTCAAAGAACCTTCAAATAAAGAGTAGTCAGCCAACGACCACACCGGTACATGAGTGTGCGTATAGATGTGGTAGGGAAGCAGGAGGGTTTCAATTCGAGTAAAATGATTGACGACAAAAATGATTGAACCTTGAGGGAGGGACTCCTGGCCGTGGGTTTTGACCTTGATCCTGGAGACGCTTTCCATGAGAGCAATCATCTGGCCAGTGGCAAGATAGGCGGAATTATTCATCAGTGATCCTTTTTTCGCGGTCTCTCATGTCGGAAGATAGTGTGCCGCTGTTGAGTCAAAGCGTTCCAGCTGCTGAGACCGCCAGACCTGACCGTATCCCAGTTCAGATGCCATCAGATCGGCAACTTTCGGCGCCATTTCACGGCTGGCTCCGGCATCTAGGAAGAGAGCCCGGGTACGCCGGGCAAGAATATCTTCCACATTTCGCGCCCATTCGAAACGTACCGCCCAGATCACCTCTGCGCCAGTATAGGGGAGACGGGCGTGCAGACGTTCTTTTAATGACGGATGTTCGGCCGCCACCTGTTCAAGTAGTTCAAGGTCTGAACCATAGCTGTTCCGCACTCCGGGAGTGGTTAAGGGTGGCTCCCACCCGTGCAGACGCAATGAATGGGTGGCCGATGGACGCAGATCAAGTCCTCCCTGTGCTGCGGCGGCATCGACTGCAACTGCGGCCATACTGCGATAGGTGGTCCATTTGCCGCCGGTGATAGTCACAAGCCCTGAAGCGGAAACGGACAGCAGGTATTCACGGCTCAGTTGTGCCGTCTTTTGCCCGCTCTTTCCTCTCACCAATGGCCTGAGCCCCGCAAAACTGCTGAGAATATCGGCGCGGACCGGCTGGCGTTCAAGGCACCGGCCTGCATGGGCCAGCAGGAAGTCAATCTCATCAGGTAATGGTCTCGGTTCCAGGTTAACTGTACTTTGCGGAGTGTCTGTGGTGCCGATAATGACATGATCATACCACGGGATTGCAAAAAAAACTCTTCCGTCATCGGTCTGAGGGATCATGACGGCGCAGCTGCCGGGCAGAAATGAACGATCAAGAACCAGGTGTGCACCCTGGCTCAGGGTGATAAGTGGGGGGCAGTCTGGCTCGTCCATCTGCCGCACCTGATCACACAAGACACCGGTGGCGTTGATCACTGCCCGGCTGGACAGGACATATTCCCTGCCGTTTTCACGCTCCGTAGCTGTGACGGTGGCCAGCCCTCCGGCAGCAACGGAGAGGGCGCTGACGTTCATGTAATTGAGCGGAGTTCCCCCCAGGTCGGCCAAGGTTCGCGCCAGAGAGATTGCCAGCCGGGCATCATCAAACTGGCCGTCATGGTAGACAATACCTCCGCGAAGGTTTTGTCGCCTGACCGTTGGAATAAGGTTAATGGTTTCTTCCCGGTCAAGGTGTCGTGAACGCTTTAGCCCGTGAGTACCCGATAAAAGATCGTATAACGTCATGCCGATGCCATAGAATGGGCGTTCCCACCATTTATAGAGCGGGATGGCAAAGGGGAAACCATGTGCCAGGTGCGGGGCATTCTGCAACAGGATGTGCCGTTCACGCAACGCCTCACGGACGAGGGCCAGATTACCCTGTTGCAAGTAGCGTACGCCACCATGGATAAGCTTGGTGCTGCGGCTCGAAGTTCCGCAGGCAAAATCGCCCTGCTCCAACAAAAGGGTGCGGTAGCCGCGGCTGGCCGCATCAACGGCCGCCCCAAGCCCGGTAGCCCCGCCGCCAACCACGATGATGTCCCATGGATCGGATTGATTGTCAATTCTTTGCAGAAGCTCGGCACGGGAAAGGGTCATGGTGTATGAAGCTCCTCCAGATTCTGCCGTAGCCAGCCGGGGCGATTGGTCATGATGGAATTGACCCCCAGATTGCATAAATTCTCCGCTGCAGGCAGACGGTCAACTGTCCAGACGTGTATCTCTTTGCCTCGTTCCGAAACCGCTTTCACGAGGTTCCGATCCAAAAATGACCGGTTGGCGCTGGCAAGGCCGTCGGCTCCGCTGCGGAGGAGCGTATCGAGAACCTTTCCACGGGAAGGATGCCAGATATTGTCCCGTAGGGTATGTCGGTAATCGCAGAGCCAGCAGGCGCGCCAGTCGGGCAGGTTTTGCTTCAGTTCTGCAATGAGTGGAGCACTAAACGACAGCAGTCTGACCCGCTCCGGGGACCATCCCGATGTCTGCAGCACTTTTTTCAGCGGGGAAATGATCTCTGCGCCACACTTGAGCTCAATGAAGAACCAGCTGTCATGTGGGAGGGTGGACAACACTTCGGGCAATGTGGGAATCCTGGCCCCAGCCCATGTCGGCCCTTTCCAGAGCCCCGCATCGAGGCTGTGTAGTTGTTCCAGTGGGGTTTCGGCGACATTCAGATCAATGCCTGTTGTCCGACCGGTAGCTTCATCGTGCATGCAAATGATCTGGCCATCGGCGGTGAGGCGGAAATCGGCTTCAATGCCATCGGCTCCTTGCTCCCGGGCCAGCCGGAAGGATTCCAACGTGTTTTCCGGTGCATCGCGGGATGCGCCGCGATGACCAATTATAAGAGGAAGAGTGTGGGGCCTATCTGTGTGCATGATTTTTTGCTCTGCCAGTGCGGGCAAATAATTTTGATATACGTATCATGATTACCAGCGCAAGCTCTATGCGGCAGTTATGGTGCCGATAATTTTTCGGGAAAAGGCAAAACAGCTGTTGTGGCTCCCTGAGTGTAGCCGATGTTGCCGACGAGTGCAAATTGCTTGTTGGTTCTTGCCGCTGCTTGAAAATTCTTGACAAAAAAATCCCCCAGGTTCTAAATGAATTGTAATTGACATAGAGGTGAAGTATGCGGCTGAGTAATGAAGACCATATGCAGATCAGTGACTTGGCCGAGGCGCTGGGTATCACAACCAGAACTATCCGTCTGTATGAAAAGCTGGGGCTGGTTGAGCCCCCAAAGCGAACTGACGGGCGGGTCAGGTATTATGAAAAAGCGGATGTCAAGCGCTTCAAGTTCGTCCTGAAGGTCAAGGAACTGGGGCTTTCACTGGAAGAGATGAAGGAACTGGCAATGCTCTTTGACAAGGAACAAAAGGTGCCGGAAAAAATTATGCCACGGTTGACCGAACTGCTGGATACTCATCTCAAAAGTATCAGGCAGAAGGTGTCGATTCTTCAATCGCTTGAAAAAGACATTATTGCTTATCGTCAAAGGATCGTTGATCAGTTCAATCTGATCAAGTAGTAACAAGCAGCACTGAATGTGCCGAGTATCGTCGGTATGTAAAAAGAAAAAAGGAGATTCTCTATGAAAAAAACAGTGCTAATGTGCGCGCTATCTGCCATCACGGCAGTATCGACTGCACAGGCAGGGGTGAATGTTAATGTCAATATTGGTGTGCCGGTCCCTGGAGTAAGAGTTTCCGTCCCTCCACCTGCCCTCTTTGCTGCACCGCCGCTCTTTATTGTCTCTCCACGACTGGGCTTTTATGTCGGGGTAGATACGCCGTATGACATCATCTACAATGCGGATTTTTACTATCTGTACTATGGCAACAGTTGGCATCGCTCCCGCTATTACAACGGTCCCTGGGTTGAGGTTCCCTATCGGCGATTGCCGCCGGATATCCGCAATCATCGGATTGAGCAGATTCGTTCGTATCGCGATCGGGAGTATCGTGTGTATCGCAATGACAGGGACCGCTATCGCGGACGTTACTTCCGTCCGGGGCATGAGCGGCGGGAAGAGTGGAAAGGGGAGCGTCGGCGCGATAAAGAAGAATGGAAAGATGGTCGTCGGCGTGACAAGGAAGAGCGGAAGGAAGAAAGGCGTGACGATAAACGGCGTGATCGTGGCAGGGATTGAACCTTTTTAATACCCGGGGGGCAAGAGCCCCCCGGTGTTTTTTTACAGGCAAGCAGTTTTTTCTGTACTGCCATTGCTGTTTTTATTACATCCCTACATGCCAGATAATCCCGCCCAACCCGCTTCACGCGAGACTGACAATATCACCGGCTTCATGGTCAAGTAGGTCTACCTGTTCCAAGAGGTCATCAACGCTGATTTGGCTTAATTCAAGACTGGTGAACGTCATATCCATTATCTCTTCCGGCTGGTTATTAAGATCAGCCATCGCATTGGAAAGGCTGATCACCTCCGCCAGGCGAATGTTTTCAAGCGCCTGCTCAGGTGTGTGATGATAGCGTATGATGTTTTTGATGTCTGTGCCAAAATTCCACTTTTCTGCCAATAAATAACCAACTTCAGCGTGGTTCTCTTCTATCAGCCGTTCCCGTGCTTCCGGCAACAGCATGTAATCGCCCAGCATGTCCAGCAGTATGGTTTTACCGATGTCGTGCAGAAGGCCGCAGATAAAGGCCAATTCGTAGTTGCCGCCCATGTCGCGGGTGATCTGGCGAGCGATCATGCCGCATACTAGGCAGTGCTGAAGCACTTTCTTGATCTCCTTGGCGTTGCGCGGACTGAAACTGCTCATCGCATGAACCGTGACAATGCTCATGACCGATTTGAGGCCGATGAAGACTACTGCGGCTTTCAGAGTGGAAATGTGACCGAGATGGCCGTAGTACGGTGAATTGCAGATCCTGAGGATTTTAGAGACCAGAATCTGGTCAGTAATACATTCGATAATCTCATCTACTGAGATCGCAGGGTTATCAATTTTTTCTGAAATCTGCAGCATGACATCGGGGATTGGCGGCAGTTCAAAATTCCCCTGTTGAATATGCTCCCGAATCTCGTTAAGCACCATCTCGGTGTCAACCTGATGGTCCTGGTAATTCTCATCAAAATGCCGTACCGATTCCAGCAGCAGTTGCGTCGAGTTGAGTCTGACCGGGCTGTTTAATACAAATCCCGGGAGATCATCAGTAAACTCGAATATGCCGGTATCCCATTTGAGGGCATTGGTCAGGACGGTCTCGGCCGCTCTCCTGAGTATTTCCTCAAGCCGTTCCCTGGTTAGAACCCTTTCCGATAACAGATAACCGATAAATGGTAGCCCGAGAAAATCCGAATCTGCAAAGGTTTTGTCGAGTTCATCCTGGCTGATGTGTGTTTGATCTTTCAGAAAATCACTGAAATGTTCACCCTCACAATTTGACCAGACAAAGATGATTTTTCCGTCTTGGATGTAAAACTTTTTCTGTTTGCCATGCTGGCTGATAATAAGTGTACCGGAACGCTTGCTGTTATCAGCCCACTGAATAAGGTCCGTAACAGGCATAAGGCTGAGATTCCCGGTGAATTTCCGCATAAAACGATCCTGTAGTTTTGGTGAAGAATAAAAATGACGGTATTTTAATGACTATAGTTAATAAAAAACCAAAAAACAAAGTAAAAGATGTACCTGTAAAAAAGATAGAGCCAATCCGGCACACAGTTTGTTCGGATGTAGCGCTCCGGAGAGTACGGAGCTGGTTAGTGCATGGCGCATGTAACTGCTTGCATGCAGTAGATAGCCGGTCGTGTTTTGTTGAGTGGTTCATTCAGTGGAATTTTGAAAAATCGGGTTTTCTATGGTCGAAGAAAGCCTGCAGTGCTTCCCGTGCTTCCGGCGATGAAAGGCGTTCCAGAAAACATTTGATCTCAAACATGCAGGTTTCTTGAAGCTCCCGGGTATTACCCCGTTTAAGGAGTGATTTAGTCAGGCGGACCGCCGCTGCAGGCTGTGCGGACAGCTGCAGCGCCTTGGCCCACGCGGTCGGGAGGAGATCTGCCTGCGGCACTACTGCCGTGACAATTCCCAATTGTTCGGCGCGGGGGGCGCTAAATGGATCGCCGAGCAGCAACAGTTCCGCTGCTCGCTGGTGCCCTATCAACTGCGGCAGCAACAGGGTAGAACCGGCTTCGGGACAGAGTCCGAGGCCGACAAACGGCATTTGGAAAACCGCCGTATCGGCGGCATACACCAGATCGCAATGTAGCAGCAGTGTGGTCCCGATTCCTACGGCAGAGCCGCTGACAGCTGCCACGATCGGTTTCGCTGCCAGCATAAGGGCTCGCAAAAAACGCAGCACCGGACTGTCCGGACCGGTGGGCGGGGAATTAACAAAATCAGCGATGTCATTGCCGCTGGTAAAACAGCTATCAGTTCCGCAGAGCAGCGCAACGCGTATGGAATGGTCTTCCTCAGCCCGTTGCAGAGCATCTGCCAAAGCACCATACATCGCGATATTGAGTGCATTCTTTTTTTCGGGGCGATTGATCCGGATAGTAAAGACGCCATCTTGTTGCTCGGTTTGAATCAGCTCGACAGCATGCATCTCAGTAGCTCCTTTGTACGCCGGTACTCAGGCCATGGTTCTGATGCATTCCGGCACCGGAACGGTAACCTTTTTCACATTGTCAAAACAGACCAGTGTCGTGCGGGCGGTGGCATACGTTTTGTCCATACCGTCGTGAAGCCGATATTCAAGGTCAAAGCTGCTGGTGCCGATTCTGGCAATAACAACAGCAACAATCAGGACGTCACCGAACAGAATCGGGTTTTTGTAATCACACTCGGCCCGGGCAACCAGGGAAAATATCTGCTTCCCGGTCATCTCCTGAAAAAAATTCTTGAACAGTTTTATCCGGGCAGTCTCAAGATAGGTAAAATAGACGACACTGTTTACATGATTGTAAAGATCGAGGTCGGAAAAGCGCAGTTCGATGGAGGTTGAGTGTATTTGCGACATGGGGAAAATCTCCTTGAAGATCAATTGCCGAGCATGCCTTTTTTAAGCGATTCGTCGGCCGGTTTTTCACCCAGATAGATGGCAAGAACCGCCCGTGCGAGCTTCGGTGACTGAATGCTGCCCAATGCCGTGCCGTTATGGCTGGCCGAGACACTGCCGTCGGCCCCGATAATCAGGTCAACAACATCGCAACGGCTAAAATCGGTCGTGAAAAGCGCCAAAAATTTTTGTGCCTCAACAGAGGCCGCCATGTCAGGTGAGTTGTTCACAAATCCTTCTTTGAACGCCTCGGTGATTTTTCCCTTGTCAACCTTTGCATACAGGAAATTCATCCTGATCAATTTGTTTCCGGTGTCTTGTACTGCGTCAGTGTAATTGCTAAGGTGCCTGGATGCGTACAGTGACCCGATATAGATCTTGAAAAAGAACTTTTTCCTGATGCCGTACCCGTTCAATTTCAACTGCTGGCCGTGTACCATTACGCTTTGGTCCACCCGCACCCCGGACACTTCCATCGCAGGTGACGGGGCGGTAAGAAACAGGGTAAGGACAAGTGTCATATACAGAGTTTTCATGGTAATACCCCCTGCTTTGAACGTGCAGGCAAAATTGCTGCAATTGCCCGGAAAACTTTCTACCAAAGCCACTGTCGCCAAGAACCCCGCCTGTATGCCCTCTACCGGCAATCCGCTTAAAAAAGATACTTTTCCGCCTCAATGGCTGCTGCCGCCAGATGCCGTTTTGCCTTGAGCAGCCCGCTGGCATCGTATTTGGTGAACCTGCGGATGCCGGCCAGCAGCATAGTCAGGGTATCCCCCTCCTCGATGTAGTAGGCTGCCCGTTTTGCGGCGGATGCCGCCTTCTCCGTGCCGTTGAAGGTGAATACCTTTACTGCGGCGCTGACGGCAGTTTTTTTGCTTTCGCTCAGATTCGGCAGGATTTTTTCGGCACGGAGCACGGCGCTTTCAATGGCAAAGATGTTGATAGCCAGATCGGCGACGGCGAGGAGAATTTCCTGTTCGTCCTTGATCGTATCCATAAATTTCTGCACACTGCTGCCAGCCAGCACCAGAAAAGCCTGTTTCAGATTGGCAACAAGGGCTTTCTCGGCAGCAAACGGCACCGAATCGTCCGGTTCGTCAAAAGAAGGCGACATCAGTGACTCAAAGGCCTTCATCGCCTCTTTCTGCAGCGGAATTTCGCCTTTCATGGCCCGCCGGAGAATGATGCCGGGGATCAGGAGGCGATTGATCTCGTTGGTACCCTCCCAGATCCGGTTGATCCGCTCATCGCGATAGTATCCCTCGGCGGCGTATTCCTGGATAAAGCCGTAGCCGCCGTGAATCTGGACAACTGCATCCACCACGTCGGCCAGTACCTCGCTGCAGAAAACCTTGGCAATGGCGCACTCGACGGAATATTCCTCGATCCCCTGCTGATAGGTTTCGTAATAGTTGTCCGTACCTTTCGGGAGGGTGGCAAGCCGGTCGTCGATCATGCCGGCCAGACGGTAAACAAGTGATTCCGCGGCAAAAATGGCGGCATTCATATCGGCGATTTTTTCCTGGATCGCCCCGAAACTTCCGATCGTGACACCGAAGGCTTTGCGTTCATTTGCGTATTTGACCCCGGTGGCAAGAGCTACTTTGGCGGCTCCGGTGACTGCCGCCCCCAGCTTGAAGCGTCCGACATTGAGAACGTTAAAGGCAATCTTGTGCCCTTTGCCGATTTCCCCCAGCAGGTTTTCAACCGGCACCTTGGCATCCTCCAGGATGATCTGGGTGGTGGATGAGCCCCTGACCCCCATCTTGTTCTCTTCCGGGCCAACGCTTAACCCTTCGGTAGTCCGTTCGACCAGAAAACAGGTGAAGTGCTGTTTGTCGATTTTGGCAAAGATGGTATACAAATCCGCGATGCCGCCATTGGTAATAAACTGCTTGGTGCCGTTGAGGATATAAAACTTTCCGTCTGCGGAGAGAGTTGCAGTTGCTGAAGCACCCAGTGCATCGCTGCCGGACCCGGGCTCCGTCAGGCAGTAGGCCGCGATCCACTCGCCGGAAATGATTTTGCCGAGATAGTTCTCTTTCTGTTTTTTGGTGCCGTAATAGACCAGCGGGAGCGTGCCGATGCCGGTATGGGCGGAGTAGGTCACCGAAAATGATCCGGCCAGAGCCAGCTTTTCAGCTGCCAGCATGCTGGTGGCCTTGTCCAGTTCGAGCCCGCCGTATTCTTCGGGAGCATCGATCATCAGCAGTCCCAGCTCTCCACATTTTTTCATCAGTTCAACTGTCAGGGGGAGGTCGTGGTGTTCGATCTTGTCGCGATGCGGAAAAACCTCATTCAGGACGAACTGTTCAGTCGTATCACCGATCTGACGTTGCTCGTCGCTGAAATCCTCCGGAGTAAAGACATCATTCTTGTCTGCTACGGTGATCAGATATTCGGCACCTTTGAATAGTTTTGCTGCCATGGTCTCACCTCGTACGTGTAATGGTAGTCGTCAGGACGTTGTCCTACATCTTCTCAAAAATCCCTGCTGCACCCATGCCGCCGCCGATGCACATTGATACCATGCCGTAGCGGGTGTCCGTGCGCTGCATTTCCTGAAGGAGGCTGGCGGTCAGTTTGGCTCCGGTACAGCCGAGCGGGTGCCCAAGGGCAATCGCGCCGCCGTTCACGTTGACTTTGGATTGATCAATACCCAGCTCCTTGACGCACGCCAATGACTGCGCTGCAAAGGCCTCGTTCAATTCAATCAGGCCGATATCGTTGAGCGTCAGCCCGGCAAGTTTCAGCGCGGCCGGAATGGCTGCTACCGGGCCGATTCCCATTAGCTCCGGCGGCACTCCTTTGACAGCAAAGGCAACAAAACGCGCCAACGCCTTTTTGCCGATCCTTTCAAGATAATCCCCGGAGACAACCAGCACTGCGGCAGCACCGTCAGTCATCTGGGAAGCGTTCCCGGCGGTAACCGTACCGTTTGTCTTGAAGGCCGGTTTCAAGGCGCCTAACCCGGCGGCGGTCGTATCACTTCGCACACCATCATCAGTATCGATAATCTCTGTACTTCGTTTGATCTTTCCGTTAACCAGGGTGCAGTTCTCTATTTCCACAGGAATGATTTCGTCTCTGAACTTTCCCGCCGAGATAGCGGCAGCAGCCTTGGCATGGCTGGCTGCAGCAAAGACGTCCTGCTCTTTGCGGGTGACGGCGTATTTTTCCGCGACGAGTTCGGCGGTTATTCCCATCGAGGCAAACGCTTCCGGCCAGTTAGCCACCAGCGAGGGATTTGCGCTGTATTTGTTGCCCCCCATCGGAATCATGGTCATGCTTTCGGCGCCGCCAGCGATGATACAGTCGGCAAATCCGGCCATGATCCGCTCTGCTGCCGTAGCAATCGTTTGCAGGCCGGAGGAGCAGAAGCGGTTGACCGTTTGGGCCGGGACCTCGACCGGTACTCCGGCCTTCAGCGCTGCCACGCGGGCAAAGTTCATCCCCTGTTCTCCCTCGGGGAAGGCACAGCCGATAATGATGTCCTCAATATCGTGCGGGTTTATACCTGTTCTGTCCAGCAGTCCCTTGATGGCCACGGCAGCGAGATCGTCCGGCCGGACATCCTTCAGCTTTCCCTTTTTCGCCCGGCACCGGGGGTGCGGTAAGCGGCAAGAATATATGCATTTCTCATCGTTATCCTCCGTAAGCGTAGTATGTCGTTGCACTGTCAGTTGCGCAGCGGTTTGCCCTTTTTGAGCATATGCTGGATGCGCTCAAGGGTCTTTTTTTGTCCGCACAACCGCACGAAGGCCTCCCGCTCCAGTTCCAGCAGGTATTCCTCGGTAATCAGGGTACCGGCCGGGACGTCACCGCCGGTGATGACATCGGCAATGGCGCTGGCCAGAAACTGGTCATACTCGGAGATGAAACCGCCCTTCTGCATATTCCAGAGCTGCGACTTGATGCTGGCAGCAATGCCGCGGCCAGGCGCCTTCAGGCCGGTCAATGGCTGGCCGGGGCGATAGGTGGCAGCCAGTGAGATGGCCTTCAGCTTGGCATCATTGATCCGCGTGTCGATATCCATGGTGATGGCATCCCCCTGGCGCATGAAGCCCATCGGCAGCAACTCGGAAGCAGACATACTGACCTTGGCCATGGCAATATTCATAAAATTTTTGAAGATGAACGGGGTTGCATCCATCTCGTATTCCTCGGCCAGCTTGATGGCGCGGATTGCCATCTCCTTGGTGCCACCACCCGCGGGGAGCAGGCCGACTCCAATCTCCACCAGCCCCATATAGGTTTCGGCGTGCGGGATGATGGCATCGGAATGGAGGCAGGTTTCACAGCCGCCTCCCATGACCAAGTTGTGTGGAGCCGCAACGACCGGGATTTTCGAGTATTTGATCGCCATCATTGCTTTCTGGAACCCTTTGACCGTCATGGCGATTTCGTCGAATGCACCTTCGGCGATTGCCATCACCAGCAGCATCAGATTCGCCCCGGCCGAAAACATAGTCCCTTCGTTGGCGATAATCAGGCCGACTCCTTCCTCTTCCGTGCGCTTGATGGCTTTATGAACCATCGAGAGGATTTCGCCTCCGATGGTGTTCATCTTGGTATGGAACTCCAGGCAAAATACACCGTCATCCAGATCTATCACGGAGGCGCCGCTGTTGTGTTCCACTACCTTGTTATTTTTCTTGAGTAACGAGAGACTGACATGTCTAGGCTTCTGCGGCACTTCGCGATATGTGCCATCAAGAATACTATAGTAGTAACGCCGGCCGTTTTCGAACGTATAGAATCGCTCGATTTTCTTGAGTTCGGCCGGGATCTGTACGCCTTCCTTCTCTGCCCGTTCGATGAAATACGATATGCCGATGGCATCCAGCATTTCGAACGGGCCAAGCTCCCAATTGAAGCCCCACTTCATTGCGTTATCGATATTGACAATGTCATCGGCGATTTCCGGAATCCGGTTGAAGGTGTAGATCAGAGTGTCGCGCATGTTTATCCAGGCGAACTGAGCTCCTTTGTCGTTTCCGGTGATAACCGCCTTAAGTCGTTTTTCCGGGTCATCGATCGGTTTGGCCGCTTCAATCGATGCAAATTTCGGGCGCTGTGAAGGAGCATACTCTCCTGTGGTGTAATCGTAATAGAAGAACTCCTGCCCTTTCTCGCCCGTGATCTTTTTGAAAAAGCCCTGTCTGCTTTTGTTTCCCAGCAGTCCTTTGGAGACCATCTCTTCCACAAAACTGGGGAATTTAAAAATATCGCGCTGCTCGTCATTAGGCAGCAGTTCGTAAGAGTTTGCGGCGACATGCCGGAGAGTGTCGATGCCGACCAGGTCAGCGGTGCGGAAGGCCGCGCTTTTGGGACGGGCGGTTGCCGGGCCTGCTACGGCATCGACCTCTTCTACGGTCATCTCCATCTCCATCATCGTGCGTACGCAGTTACAGATGGCATAGACACCGATGCGGTTAGCGATAAAGTTGGGGGTGTCCTTGGCGTAGACAATTCCCTTGCCGAGCCGTTTGGAGATGAAGTCTGCCATAAAGGCGGTAATTGCCGGAGCGGTATAGGTACAGGAAACGATTTCCAAAAGCCGCATATATCGAGGGGGGTTAAAAAAATGGGTTACCAGGAAGTTTGTACGGATATGCTCCGGCAGGCATTCCGCCATGTCGCTGACCGACAGGCCGCTGGTATTTGATGAGAGGATTGCTCCCTCTTTCAGGTTCGGCACGACCTTTTCGGTGAAGAGTTTTTTCTTGATGGCCATGTTCTCGATGACAACCTCAATAACCCAGTCGCATGCTCTCAGTTTTTGCAGGTCATCGTCCAGATTTCCCACTTCAATGTTGGCTGTATAGCTCGGCAGGAAGAAGGCTGCCGGTTTCATCTTCAAAAGACCATCCCGTCCGGCGGTGGCGATGCGGTTGCGTACCCTGCTATCAGCGAGGGTTAAGCCGGCCGCCGTCTCGGCATCATTCAGCTCCCGTGGTACGATATCAAGCAGAAGCACCTGAATGCCGGCGTTGGCGAGATGTGCGGCAATGGTCGCCCCCATTACTCCTGCTCCCAGAACTGCTACCGTATTGATCTGTTTCATTAGAGTCCTCCCGGTCGATGGCAATCGTGCTCATGTCAATTGCTGTGATCAGCGTACAGATCTTCAATCTTATGTTTGTACTTTTCATAAATTATTTTGCGTTTCATTTTTAATGTCGGGGTTAATTCGCCACCCTCAATGGAAAAATCATGGACCAGCAGCACGAACTTCTTGATGGTTTCATACTGGGCAAGTTGCTTGTTGATATCGGCAAGCCTCTGCTCGAACAGCTTTTGTACCGGTTCGTGCATGACCAGGTCGTCAAGTTCGTAGTAGTGGATATGTTTTTCCTTGGCAAATTCCAGCAGGCGTTCCAGGTTCGGCACAATCAACGCGGTCAGATACGGCTTGCGATCCCCGTACACAAAAGCAGAGGTCACATACTTATCCATTTTCAGCTCGTTTTCGATCGGTTGAGGAGCTATATTTTTGCCCCCTGCCGTAATAATCAACTCTTTTTTCCGGTCGGTAATATACACAAAACCGTCTTCGATATAACCGATGTCGCCGGTCTTGAGCCAGCCGTCTTGAATGGTTTCAGCCGTGGCGGCCGGGTCGTTATAATAACCAAGCATAACCTGTGGCCCTTTGGCCAGAATTTCTCCATCTTCCGCAATTTTAAATTCTGTCTGCTTCAAGGCGGTGCCAACCGAACCGAAGCGGACGTGGTCGAAACTGTTGAAGCTGAGCACCGGACTTGTTTCGGTCAGGCCATAGCCTTCAAGAATCGGAATGCCGATGACCCAGAAAAATTCATTGATCGTCTTGTCCAGAGGGGCTCCGCCCGAGCAGAACAATTTCATGTTGCCGCCAAACTTTGCCCTGATTTTACTGAATATCAACCGGTCGGCCAGTGAGTATTTCATGTTTAACAGTGCTGACGGGTGCTTGTTTATATAGGTTGCGGCGACATATTCTTTGCCCACGTCGACTCCCCAGTGGAAAAGAGCTTTTTTGATGGCCGGCAACTGATGGGCGTTGTCGAAGATCCGGTGATAAATTTTTTCAAACAGGCGGGGGACGCTCACCATGGCGGTTGGCCGGATTTCCAGCATATTTTCGGGAACTTTTTCAATGCTGTCGGCAAACGCCAGCAAGGCGCCGTTGAGAATTGTCATGTAGTAGCCGGCCGACCTTTCAAGGATGTGGCTCAAGGGGAGAAAGCTCAGCAGTGTATCATTCCTGCCAATTGCTCCGCTCTGTTCCGTCAGGTAGTGAATGTTGGTCAGTATGTTGTTGTGAGAAAGCATGACCCCTTTGGGTACCCCGGTAGTCCCGGAGGTATAGATCAGGGTCACCATGTCACCCGGTTTTATCCGGTCGATTTCTGCCTCGATGTCTCTCTTCTCCTCCGCGCTTATGGGCGAATCGATCTCGGAAAGCTGGTAGAAGGTGGTAACCGGTAATGACGGATCACCGAGGAAACGCTCAAATGAAACAACCAGCTCCAGTCCCGGCATGGATTCTTTTACCTTCAGAAGCTTGCTGTATTGGAATTTTCCGGATACAAACAGGATCTTAACTCCTGAATGGTTGATCATGTACTCGATCTGTTCCGGGGTATTGGTTGGATAAATTGGGACAGTAACGCCGCCGGTACATAAAATTCCCATATCGGCGATGACCCATCCGGCCCGGTTTTCCGAGAGAATTCCGATCCGGTCGCCCGGCTTGACGTGCATTTTGCCGAGCCCCCTGGCAACCATCAATACCCGCTCATAGTAGGCGGCGTATGTCAGGGTAACAAAGGCACCCTGCTTGCGGTATTTCAGGGCAAGCTTGCTGCTGAATTCTTTTGCATTGTTCCTGAGCATGTCAGGTATGGAGCGATACGTCATGTTGTCCATGCTTTCACCTCTGCACCTGTCCTTTTTTTCAGGCTACGGCTACTTGACGTTAATGTCAAGTATAATTTTATTTTATTTTGGATTTGTTTTGATAGTTTTGTATAAGAATATCAGCTTTGCAGTCAGGTGCAATCGCTGGCGGTTAACTGAATTAAGTTTTTATTTCCAGCGCAATAACGACGGCATAGTGCGTGTAGACAAGTGTAAAGTGACGGTGAATATCAATTGAGCATTGCTGTGTTAAAATATATAACATAACGATAATGAAACGTAATTTTATATATATTCCTGTGATAGTCTCTGTTTCAAGCACTGGTTGTTATTGTGATTGCGTGCTTAAATTATTGCAGCGGGGCGGGACACATTTTGTTCTTGACATTAGCGTTAAGGTGGCCTAGCTTTTTTAAAAAATACTGTTCTATTGGTAAAATACCGCCAAGGCGCCACATTGCAAAGTAGTGATATCTACGGTAACACATAAGAAGCAAAATTATTTTTGAGATTTAACAACGGCGAACAAGAGGATCGAGGGTTGCACGGTTCAGGGGGGTGATGAGCATGTGCTGAAAAGCTGCATGCGGTGAATTGTTGAGTACACATACGGAAAGGAGTTCTGAAATGAAAAACAAACTTGTTTTTGCATGTATTATGGGGACTCTGGCAGGGACAGCATCACTGTCAGTGGCGGCGGGTTTTAAAATTAATGAACAGGGTGCCAAGGGGATGGGGATGGCCAATGCCTTTGCCGCCCAGGCAGATGATCCGACGGCACTCTTCTATAACCCGGCCGGGATTGCGTTTCTTAAAGGAACGCAGGTAAGCCTCGGCTCGTTGGTCATTGCCGTGCCACAGACGGAGTTCAGCGGTACAACCCCGCTAACCGGTAATCTTCCGCTCGGTAACGGGACTTCCCCCGTCTATGAAATGGCCAAGCGGGACCTCTTTATAGCGCCAACACTCTATGCAACGTATTCGCTTGAAACCATACCACTCTCATTCGGGTTGGGCGTCAATTCAATCTATCCGTTGGCCAAGAGCTGGGATAATAGCGGGTCATTCCGCAACCAGATAGAAAATCTGGCCATAAAACCGATCAACTTTCAACCAACCGTTGCGTACCGTTTTGACGACCTCAAGCTTGCAATTGCCGCCGGTCTGGACGTAACTCATGCCATAGTTACACTGCAGAAAAGCGCCTATACAAGCACAATTACCGGCGGAGCGCCCTATGGCGCTTTCGAGCTTGGTGAGTTGGGTGTCGATGGTACTGCTACCGATGTAGGCTGGAATGCCGGACTGCTCTGGAAACCACGCAATGACCTGTCGTTCGGAGTTGCCTACCGGAGTGAAATCACGCTGCACATCACGGGTGATGCCAACTTTCTGGCAACAAGTCCCGCTGGTTTGGGTGTGATGGGAATTGACTACACCACCATACCGAACAGCGCCTTGCCGTTTACCCGCACTCGCTTTACTTCTACCGCTTCAACGACCATAACGCTCCCTGACAGTCTTACTCTGGCGGTTGCCTGGAAACCGGTCGAAAAACTGACACTTGAGTTCGATGCCGAGCGGACCGGATGGAGTTCATACGATAAGCTTGAAATCGCATTTGATTCGTCATCAAAACTCAACGTATTTAACAATAATCCGTCACCCAAACACTGGAAAGATGTGTGGGCCTACAAAGTTGGCGGCCAGTATGCCTACAACAAAAACCTTGATCTGCGTGCCGGGTATGCCTATGACACCAACCCGATCCCCGATTCGACTCTAGGACCTGAACTTCCGGACAGCGACCGGCACAATCTGAGCATGGGCTTGGGCGTCCATAATGAGTATGCTGCGCTTGATTGCGCGTATATGTGGGTGCACTGGGTTGACAGAACCTCAAATAATCAAGACAACATGACGCTTACAGGCCAGAATGGCACGTTCAAAAGTGATGCCCACCTTTTTGGTGCCAACATAACCGTTAAATTCTAATTATTAAAGAGGGGAGATGCCATGTACGAAACAGTTAAAAAAGTTCTGTTTCTCATACCTGTTCTTATCATGTTCGGTTGCGGTTCCGGCACATCGAACCCACCGCCGTCTTCTACCGTCAGTTCCAATACTGCCGTGTTTGACCCCGGTGCCGCTAATATACCGCTGCCGAATATACTCGCTACAGCGACAGCTGCTGACCCGCTGGTCGGAAGGGCCGCCAACACGCCGATGACGCCGCCTGAGGCCTTGGCCTATGTAAATATTCATGAAGTGGGCGGCACCAATGCCGTAGCCGGTTTGAATGCCCCTATCTACATCCGTTTTCAACAACCTGTTGACCCGGCTACTGTCACTCCGAAAACGATCAAGGTGTTTCAATTGGGGGTTGACTCAAACGGGGTGACCGAAACAAGTCCGTTGGGCTTTACCGATATCTCAACATTATTTGACTTTGAATACAGTGCGGGAAGCACAGACCTCCACCTTTTTCCGAAATTCCCGCTGCTTCCGGGTGTCCGCTATCTGTACGTTGTTACGAGCGGCGTGAAAGATGCCGCTACAGGCGGGTCATTGAGTGGATCGTTTTATTTTGAAGCGCTCAAGGCGACGACACCGCTGCTCGGAGCATTTGCCGGGCTTGAAGCAATTCGTGACAACGTCTATGCCGATGCAGGAAAAACAGTGGTAAAACTGTCAGGTTATGCAAAGGTGATGGACGATCTTATCGCAGCATCCGGAACTACCACAATCAGCAGCCGCGCTCAAATAGCAGTTTTGGGGCGATTTATTACTACGGGTGCCGGTTTTGTGTCAAAGGATGCCATCGGCACGATGATGCCGGTAGAAAGCGCCCTGCGCGCCTTTGCCGCTGGGTCTGCTCTCGGTGGCCTGACCGGCAAGACCTGGTCAAATAACATTACGATAACCACACCGACAGGGCTTACGCCAGCTGCCTACTGGACATCTGTTACCGGTTCAGTCACGACTCTGCCCTCTACTGTGGCGAGTGTCTCAACCGGTACGATTGACAGCGCTCAACTCTCAATAGATCCGGTCATTGTCAATGCAAACGCTCTAACGATGGATCTTTCAGCAGTTGTGGGTGCCTATAATCCAGCGGCGGGTGTCATAAAGCCATATCGAAGTACAACAGGTGATGTGACCGGTTTCTATTACACGCCTGCTACCATTCCGTTTGTGCTGATTGCGCCGACAAATCCGTCCGGGAAAGTCGTCATCTTTCAGCATGGAATCACCGGGCAAAAAGAGCAGGTTGTGGCGGTTGCAGGCTCACTGACAGCAGCAGGTTACACCGTTGTTGCAATAGATCTCCCCTTGCATGGTGGACTGGCGATTCCGACACATACCACCGGTGCAGTATGGGGTCAGGATTTTATGGCCGTCGGCGCCCCGTTAGCCACACGCTCCAATATCCAGCAGGCAGCGTTTAACCTGAACCGGCTCGAATTAACGATGCGAACCGGCGGGTTTGCCACTTTGGGAATCATACCCAATCCAACGGTTGATATCAAATACGTCAGCATCAGCCTCGGCTCAATAGTCGGAGCCTACTATCTGGCTGGCAATACGACCTTGTCAACAACCGGTTATCCATACACCCAGACAACACTCAATTCAGACATGAAGGGTTTCCTGAGTGTTCCCGGTGGTCGTCTTGCGTACCTGCTGAGGGATAGCCCTGCTTTCAGCCCAAGTATCAATGCCGGGTTGGAAGTGATGGGTATCAGCGCAGGATCGGTGACTTACAATCAGTTTTTTCAGGTGACCCAGAGCGTTGTCGATCCGGTCGATCCGGCGACAATGACGACACCGCTTGCAACTGGTCTGCCTTCACGCCTCTCCGGCCGTATTGTTATTCAGGAGGCAACCGGAGGCGACATGGTTATTCCGAATGCCAACACCCGCTACTTCGGCAATGCTCTGGGGGGGCGTGCAGTATTGGGCGCAGCTGGAGCTGCTGTCGCGCCGGGTTTCAAGCAGCTTGGCTACATAGGAGCTGCAACGCCTCGTATACCTGCTACGTTCATGTACACTCTGGATGCGGCAGGTGTCCCGACGCCAAAAGTGGATTTTGCCGCGGCCTCAGCAGCGGCTACAGCGCCAACGGAGGGGTATTTCCAGTTTGATCAGACCGGCGTGAGTCACGGATTTTTACTGGATCCAACCGGATCTGCTACAGCCACCGGTTTAGCGCAGAGACAGATGGTGTACTTCCTCACGTTGGGAATTGTCGTTGATCCTACCGTCTCAAGTGCTGCACTACCGAAAACATCTGCCAAAATGGTCCCCGGCCTGGCGGGTGAAATTTTATTGCCGCCCGTGCTCAAAATATTTGGATATTAGCCAGAAGACTTTTCCCACACCAAACGACAGAAGGCGGGGCCGAAGCCCCGCCTTCTGTCGTGATTAATTTTGTCACAGCCTGGATCATTCTGTTGTGACATATTCTGCAATAATCTGCGCAATCCGTTCCGGAGTATTCTTGTTGTTGTTGAAGGCCATGTGGTAGAAGCGAAGTTCGCAGGGGTCCACGTTGAAATAGTCGTGAATGAAGGCATTGCGCTGTTTTTGATTTTTCTCCACGATATTCCCGGCTTCGCTTTTGGTTATGTTGAGCCGCCTGGCGATTGATGCCACCTTAAACTCTTGAGAAGCATACATGCGGAAATGATAGCAGTTTTTCAACTGCTGCGTGACGATAGCGCTCCCCCGACCGACAATAATCGTGTTTCCCTTTTCGGCCAGGGAGAAGACATGCTTGCACAGCAGGCGAAAATGATCCTTTTCACTCTTCCACCGTGGCGAGAATGTTGCCAGGACCTCATCCAAAAGACGGCTTTTCTTTTCTCCCAGTCTGCGTACAATTTCTTCCGAAAGCTGATGATGCTTTGCCACCTCCTCCAACAGTGCTTTGTCCATGATTGCCCACGGTTCGCCGCTCTTCTTCTCCATGATTTCCTTGAGGCACTGGGTCACAGGATAGGCCTCACAACCGAACTCACGAGAAATGGTTATGGTGGGACGCTCTCTGTCCTGTAAAGCATCGCTCTCGTCCTTCCTGCGGTTGAACTCCAATAGCGACCCGAGTCGCAGTTCAATCGACGGTACCAGCAGTTTCTCTGACATGGTATCCTCCTTCATATAATTAAATAAATGGCGCGTCCGTAAAAATAATAACACAGCAGCACGATTTCGCAATTGGGATGTGCGTGACATGCGTAATACGGAGTTGCCATTGTAACGTGTATAATGACAATTCGTGGCTATTGCCTTTTGCGGAACGTTGCTGCAGCGTCACAACATCGCTCTGGACATGCCTTCCTCCCCTCTGCTACAGTGCGAAAATTATGAAAATCAAACGCCTCGAAATATCCGGTTTCAAATCCTTTGCTGACAAGGTTGTGCTGGACTTCCAGCAGAATGTGACCGGCGTGGTCGGCCCGAACGGCTGCGGTAAGTCGAATATTGTCGATGCGATCCGTTGGTGCATGGGGGAACAGTCCGCCAAGAACCTCCGCGGTAAAGCGATGGAGGATGTCATCTTTGTCGGCAGTGATAACCGCAAACCATTGGGAGTGGCTGAAGTGTCGCTGGTATTCTCCACCGAGGATGGCCGTGCGCCGGCCAAGTATCTGGATTATGCGGAGATCCAGCTAACCCGCCGTCTGTATCGTGATGGTGAGAGTGATTATCTGATCAACAAGACCCCCTGCCGTTTGCTGGATATAACCGAACTTTTTATGGATACCGGCGTCGGTACCCGGGCTTATTCGATTATCGAACAGGGTAAGATTGGCCAGATACTGCATTCGAGGCCGGAGGAACGCCGTTTTCTGATTGAAGAGGCGGCTGGAGTTACCAAATTCAAGTCGCGGAAACAGCTGGCTCTTAAAAAGATCGAAGGTACCCGCCAGAATCTGGCTCGATTGGCGGATGTGCTGGGAGAGATCCGGCGGCAGTTGGCGTCGTTGCAGCGCCAGGCAAAAAAAGCCGAGAAATTTAGAGAGTATCGCGACGAACTGCGTGAAATTGAATTGCTCTTTACCGCGCGGGACTATTGTGAAGTTCAGCGGCAACGGGGAGAGGCCGAACGGGAACTTGTGGCGCTCAATGAACGTATCCGCGAGGTTTTTGCCGCTTCCGCCGTGGGTGAAGCCCAGGCGGAGGAGGCGCGTGTGGCATTGCTGGAGGCTGAAAAGCAGCTGACAGTTGCCCAAGAAGAGATATTTCGCGTCAGGAGTGAGTTCAATACAACCGGCAATGGGCTGGAATTTCAACGCAAGGAATTGGCTGGCCTTGACGGGCGGCTGGCGCGATTGGCGACGGAAGCTGCCGAGCTTGATCAGCGGTTGAAGGAGTGCGGTACCCAACGGGAGTTACTTGAACTTCGTCGCAACACGAGCGCAGTGGATGCTGCCGGGATGCAGGAAGAACTGGAGCGCTCCGAGGAAGCATTGGCTGGTTATCAGCAGTCAGAAGAGGAGTTGGGTCGGAATCTGGAAAATCGCCGCCGGGAACTTTTTACTGCTCTGGCCGAAGCCGCCCAGTTCAAAAGCCGCTCCGAGAACGCCCAGAAACGCTTGGTTACGCTTCGAGAACGGCTCGACCGCCATGGACGTGAGGCAATGCAGCTGGGCGAACGACGTGAACAGCAGCGGCAGCGTGCGGTCACGCTGGAGAAGGAAATTGCTGCCGGTCAGAAGGAACAGGAAGAGTTGCTGCTGTATGTTTCTTCTTTGCGCAGCCAAGAGGATGACCTGAAGCGGCGGCTTCCCGAGGTTGAAAAGAGATGGCAGACCAGCCGGGATGGTTTAAATCGCAGTTCGTCACGTCTTCACTCACTTAAAGAACTGGAAGCCCAGTTTGCCGGTTTTGGCCAAGGAGCCCGTACACTGATGAAGGATGCCACCCGCAGTTCCCGCTTCGGTGGAGTGCTGGCGGATGCCATCCAGGTGCCGCCCGAACTGGAGGCGGCATTAGAGTCGGCTCTGGCGGAGCGCTTGCAGTGCCTTCTCTGCTCCGACGATCGGGATGCCATTGAGGCGCTGGAATTTTTGAGAGCAAAAAACGGTGGCCGGGCCGAAATTGCTCTGCCTTTGGAGTGTGTGGCGGCGGCACCCATGGTGACAGGCGCCACCGCTCTGATGGAACTGGTACATATTGACGGCCCTTTTGCTGGATTGATCATGAATTTGCTGACCAGCGTCATGTTGGTTGAAGATCTTGGCGAGGCGCTCAGTTTGGCCCGTCACCACCCCGAGTTGAGTTTTGTCACTCGCTCCGGAGATATGGTTGCCCAAGGTGGGATCGTCAGTGGTGGGTCGAGCGAACAGGTGGGAAAGGGATTGATTCACAAGAAGCGCGAAATCAGAGAGTTGGAGCTGGCGGTTGCGCAACTGGAAGAGGAAACCGCCTCCCTTGGCACGCAGCGCGATGATCTGCGCCGTCAGAGCCAGGAAGTGGCCGAAGGAGTAAAAAGTGGCGGAATACACCTGCATCAGGCCGAGTTGAAACTGGCCGGGCTGCTCAAAGACCGCCAGCAGGCGGTTGATGAAGAAGCCCGCATCGCGGAACGGCTGGAAGTTCAAGCCCTGGAAGCAGAAAATCTTGATGAGGAGCGGACGGCTCTGGAGGCGGAGTTGAAGCTGGCCGGGGATCAGCTGGTGCAGTCCGGCGATGCCTCGAAAGAGCTGGAACAGGAAACATTCCGTTTGAAAGGGGAACTTGACGCGCGCCGTGAGCTGTTGAGTGTTGCCCGTGAAAAGGTAACTGCTATCCGGGTGCAGACGGCTACCATCAAGGAACAGCATGGCGCCGGTTTGCGCGCATTGTCTGATCTGGAGCGTCAAACGGAAGAGATCGTGCGGCGCATGGCCGCCGACCGGCAGGAAATCGAATCCGGAAATGCAGCCAGATTACAGCTTCAAGCGGAGATGAACGTCGCTACAGAACGTCTGGAAAGTCTTGTTCGGGAGCAGGTGGAGTCTGAGGGGCGGTTGGCCGGTATACGCGGACGCTTTGAAGAAGCAGGCGCCGCCTTGAATATGATCGAGGCACGTCTCAAAAGCGCCCGCGAAGAGAATGACGCCGTTCGGCAGTTGCAGGCCGACCTTAATCTTCGTTTTTCGACATTGACCATGCAGGCCGAACATCTGGAACAGTCTTTATTAGAGCGGAGCCGCATTGCCATGCCTGAGGCGGTGGCTAAGCTGGAATCAACCGAATTTGACGAAGCCTCCGGGAAACTTCGCCAGATAGAGTTGCAACGCCTGTTGGACGAAATGGGTGAGGTTAACCTGATGGCGATTGAGGAGTGCGCCGGGATGGAGGAGCGC
>JAQUCQ010000181.1 GCA_028686145.1 Desulfuromonadaceae bacterium
CTGCAAAGCGCAGAAGCAAAGCTAATGAAGGCGGTGCAGGTTGACGAAGCGTATCTCCCCAGTTATTACAATCTTGGCCTCCTGAAAGGCAGACAAGGTGATGTGACCGCAGCGCTACAGTGGTTTAATCAGGCTGAACAGTTAAATCCCGGCGACTACAAGATCTTTGTCTATAAAGGAATTATGTACGAAGAGCGGAAAGACTTGGCAACCGCAACTGCCAGCTACAAAAAAGCACTGGAACTGGTCATCGAACAGCCATGAAGCGACTATCAACAACCGGACTAACGATATGTGTCATCATGTACCGACTGTTTATCGCAGGCACTCTACATGCGACGACATTCACCGTTTTATCTCCTCCCAACAACACTTTTGTCGAGAGCAAGCAGATAAGCGTCGTCGTGTCATTGCCGAATGGTGAAGCAACCACGGCAAGTGTCATTACAGGAGGGAAAACCTACACTAAATCTGTTCCAACCCGGGCCGGGGGTCATACAATTTGCATTGGCGTACCCCTTGCCAACGGCCTGAATTTTCTTGATATAACCACATCCAACCGTTTCGGTATCAGCGAAAAAGAGAGCCTGAGTCTCTATCTACGCTCCGCTTTATCCAAGTCTCACCAGAATCCACCGGCAGAATTCAAGCGCTACTATTTTCACACACCTGCAAATGAGACAGCATGCGCTCCCTGCCATAAATTGGAGCCTTCCCTCTATGACCTGAACCCTGAAAAGCTCGAAGATTCACCTTGTTACCAATGCCATAAAGACAAGGCCAGTGGTGTTTACAAACATAAACCAGTCTCGGCCGGAAAATGTTTCAGCTGCCATGAAGTTTCCAGGGACAAAAGGAAATATGCAACGACAAAACCGGACCAAACAACCTGTTTTCTCTGTCACAGCACACAGGGCAGACTCTGGAAAAAAAAGAGGATCCATCATGGCCCGACCGCCGTAGGAAACTGTACTCTCTGCCATGACCCCCATGGCTCCGATTGGCCTTCATTCACCAGGCTTCATCCAACAGACCTTTGCCTCAACTGTCATAACGACAAAAAAACCGGGCTCCATGTTATTGCCGGCTTTTTTGGCAAGGGGCACCCGGTCAAAGCGGCTAAATCTCCACTAAAGCCGGATCGCCCCTTTTCCTGCGCAGGATGTCACAATCCTCATGCAGGAGATACGCAAAGTCTGCTTAATAAAGAGCGAGACAAGCTGGAAGACTACTGCCAGACATGTCACAAACTTTAACTTAATTGTACAAGCGCGCCGGCAGCATCAACAGCGCTCGCACTGTTAAGTAACGAGCCGGTTCCTTTAGTGAGGTACGCAGGTTGCTTATGGCGGACAACAAACAGGGAGGGATGCCCTACCCCCGGCACTTGTTTCCCGCATAACTTTTCTGTGCTCGGAACCGGGGCCTGTCCCGGTGAAGCACTTTGGAGTATTGCCACAAGCACTGACCAATAGCCGTTCCATCTCCCCGCCCGACAACGGTTTACTGAAAAAATATCCCTGTATTTCATCACATCCAAGTTCATTCAGTGCTTCCAGCTGATCGCAGGATTCAACTCCTTCAGCAATCAAATGCAGCCCGAAGCCACGGGCAATACCAATAATTGCCTGGATAATCGGTGAGACACCATGCTCAAAAGTCAGATCACGGACAAACGACTGATCAATTTTAATTGTATTGACAGGAAACAGACGCAGATAGTTGAGTGAGGAGTAACAGGTTCCGAAATCATCAATAGAAATTCGCACACCGTGATCACGCAACGCTCTCATTTTTTTGATGACTCCCGGAGCATCCTGCAAGAGAACATTTTCCGTGATTTCAATCTCTAATGAATTAGTCGGCAGATGATTATTGGTTACGTGCCCCATGATACGCGTAATAATGTCATTGCGCTCAAATTCCTGCGGTGAGACATTCACAGACATGCGCAGATTACTGAACCCCTTGGCCCGCCATGACGACAGTTGTGCGCATGCCTCACCAAGCACCCAGTCAGTAATCTCGCCAATCAAGCCCGTTTCCTCTGCCATACCAATAAAACTTAGCGGATTCATTAGTCCGTGAACCGGATGATCCCAGCGGATTAGCGCTTCCATGCCAACAATTTCATTTTTTCTCACACTGAATTGCGGTTGGTAATACAACTTGAATTCAGCGTTGTTAATTGCCTGACGCAGATCATTTTCAAGACTGATACGCTCGCAGCTGCAGGTGTTCATGTCCGGAATAAAATATTTAAAACCATTTTTACCGTTCGCTTTGACCTTGTACATAGCAATATCAGCGTTTTTAAGAAGAGTATCGACACTTTCCCCATCACGGGGCAAAACAGCAATGCCGATGCTGGCGGAGATATGCACATCCTGCCCGGCAATATTAAAGGGAGCCTGGAGTTCCTGTTTGATTTTTTCAGCGGTAATGGTTGCATCTTCGGCTTTCACCATATCGGGGAGCAGCACGGTAAACTCATCACCGCCCTTGCGTGCGAGAGTGTCACCAGCCCGCATGCAGTTGCGCAGACGAAGCGCAACGTTTTTCAAAAGTTCGTCGCCCGCAGCGTGTCCATAGGTGTCATTCACCAGCTTGAAACGGTCAAGGTCGATGAACATGACACCCACTACCCCGCCATGCCGTTTAACATGTATTATAGCCATTTCAAGACGATCCTTGAACAATCGCTGGTTGGGCAGGTGGGTGAGCTGATCGTGAAAAGCCTGGAAAGCAATTGTTTCATCGGCTATCTTGCGTTCGGTAATGTCGCGAGCTACACCGTACGTGCCCAGATAGCAGTTTTGCACCAGAGAATCCTCTCCGCATTTGTCAACATAGATACCGGTGGCACTCATCATTGAAACGATCAGGTTGTCTTCAAAGTAGCGAAAACTATCATTCTTGGTTTTCAACCGCACCTCAAGATTTGAGACGGCCCTGATGTCTCTGCGGCGCTCGGCAAAAGCATACTGTGCTTTTTCAAGATCATCTTCGTGAACTATAACGTTGTACTTGCTACCGATAAGCTCTTCGCGCGTATAGCCGAGCAGTGACTCGATCCGGCCATTGACGAACGTGAACCGACCGCTGTGATCAATGGTGTAGATAAGATCGGGAGAACTCTCGACGAGAAATCGATGAAGATGTTCAGATTGTTCGAGACGGGCTGCCATCAGAGCATTGCTTCGTTCCAGACGACGACGATACAGAACGTTTCCGACTTATGTTTAATTTCTTCTAATTCGTGCGGCTTGCGAACAAATTCCACGGCTCCCTTGCGCAGAGCGAGAATTGCAGAGTCAATACTGTCATCCGCACTGACGAAAATGACGCTGACTTGAATTTTACTCGCCGAGATCCATTCCATCACTTCCAGACCGGAAATATCCGGCAGATTGATATCCAGCAGAACAAGGTCGAATTCCTGAGTCTCTAGAGCTGTTATGGCACCGCACCCGGTTTCACATTCAGAAATTTCCAGCCCGGATTCATCCAGCATGTTTCGTATGCTTAATCGTATGCGAGGTTCATCATCAACAATCAGCAAACGATGTAATTGACTTGGTTCATCTGAAAAAACACTTAGATGCATCTTGTCAAGCCTATTCATTTTAATTCTCCCGTGTTTTAGGAAGCAGAATTGAAAAACTTGTCCCATGTCCGGCACTACTCCGGCAGATAATTCTCCCGTTGAGTTGTTCAATCAGGCCTGCCACAATGGACAGCCCAACTCCTGAATGTCCCGGCCTCCTGTTCGGATCAAGCGGCTGAAAGAGGCGCTGCATTACATCCGGTGGCAAACCCGGTCCAGTATCGCTCATACGGATTTCGATGTACGCTTTACCGTCTTGATTAACATCAGCGTGTGTGGAAATTGACATGCACCCTCCGGGCACCATCGCATCGGCTGCGTTGTTCCAAAGGTTTACCAGGACTTGCTTGAGACCGTCCCGATTGTGTGCCATTGGAATCAGTTCCGGATCCAGTGTTTTTTCCACTGTTATGCCACGGCTGGAGAAAAGCGTTTTGCCATAGAGCACCAGCATGCTCTCAATCAAAACATTGATGTCAAGTGTAGCGGTAGCCGACGGCATGTCCGGCAGGCTACTCATCTGCCGCACGATTTTTGTAACACGATCAATTTCCTCCCTGAGTATATCCAGTTCTTGGTGCAGGTTGTTCGTATCCGGCATTTTTTTTCTGATGATGCTGAGATAGTTATTGATGATGCTGAGCGGGTTGCCTGTTTCGTGAAAGACCTTGTGGGCCTGCTGTTCAAAACGTTTTGTCAGGGCAGCTTCAACTGAATGCTTCTGTACCTGCATGCTGCGCCAGGTTTCGATACTGTTCGCAGCCATCCTGGCGAAGTTCATCATCCAGGGTAGTTGCGGGCAGAGGCGAAGGTATTGTGACTTACTTATCCCGAAGGCAATGACACCAATATTTTTCGCACGAGCTGCTAGTGGCAAATACACAACCCCTTCGCTTCCAAGAGCACGGATAATCTGGGTATCAGTGAGCGACATGTTTGCACTACATCCTTCTTCGAATGTGGAACGATGCTGCGTTCCAAGAGCCACATTGGCGGCAAAGCTCTGCGTGGAAGTAAGCACGATTTCAACATTCTGCAAAATATCAGGTTGGCCGGCGATGCTTGCACCCGACAGGACCGGCTTATCCGCCTGAACAAGTAAAAAGGCCAGATGCCCCGGGCCGAACAGGATCCGGGCAGATTCTCGGATGCCAAGGAGGATTTCAGCCTCACTGGTAAGCAAGGCCATATCGTGCTGCAGCGGCTGCATCATTGCCATGTCACGTACCGACTCTTCAATGCGGGCATGAGCCATGTAATTATCATGAAGTTTCAACTGCTGATTCTCGTGCGGCATGTAAACCGTGCTCGGAAATGTTTTGCTTGTTGGCAACTCAGTGATGCCGAGTGCTTCTGCAATTACGGCAACCCGCTTGGAACAATTTCGGAGAATGAAAACGAGGCGCGGAATATCAATTCCCAGCATTGCGGTAATCGCTTCAAGGTCAGGTGCTTGTTTTTTTTGCGTGATATCCAACACATTGACCTGATCACACAGTACGTGCGAAGACCAGACAATTTGGCTTAGCTGGTCAGCAGAAGCAATCTCTTCAGCTGTTTTATGATGAAAGAGAATTGAATCCGCCATAAACGACGAGAGTTCCCATTGATCTGCCAGCCAGGCACCCAGCGCCATATGGTCTGTCCCCAGTGTTTTCTTTTCGAAAGCCAGCAGGCCCATTTCGTCAATGCTTGACTCTAGCAACCTGCCATAGCACTCTTCCATCCCCCCAAGTAACAGCAATTGACCGATATCATGGAGCAGCCCTGAAAGATGTGCTTCTTCAACGTCAGGATAGGCTACATCTGTTGAAATCTCGCGTGCCACCTCTGCAACCAATAACGAATGGCTCCAAAATCCGGAAAGATCGTACTTCCTGTTATTTGATGCAGAGGAGAAAACGTTTTGTACTGCGAGACAGGAGGCCAAGGTTCGTGTAAGGTGAGTTCCGAGTTTAACCAGGCATTGTGTAAGGTTTTTTGATGCCGTTCCCTGATACAGGGCAGAAGATTTCGCAACCATGAGTACTCGTGCACTCAGCGCAGGGTCCTGGCTGACAATTGCTGCCAGTTCGGACATTGTCGTACGATCGTCTTCTACCAAATACAAAAAACGAAGCAAAACCTGCGGGGTCACTTGCAGCTGTAAGGATTCGATTGAGTTTATAATTGCTTCCGGAATTTGCAGCATATATGCCCTTCAATTATTGTAACCAGAAAAAAAGGTCTTTAGAGGTATTCTATTTTGGCTTGGCACCTGCGCCGTTTGACTCAACACCTGCGCCGTTTGACTCACCTGCTGCGGTGAATGACGCTTTGTTCACTGAACCGCGACCGGCCTTTTCACCGGGAAATCCACCTGATCTGACATGTCCTGTGAGGATTTAGATTATTTTTTGTTCGAACAGAACCGTTTATATTTCTAAGTTACTCTGGAACGTCCTACCCTTTATAAGCACCGTCTGTGCCAAAATATTTTAATATTTCTTCCCCATCTAGCCATGAAAATGCTCTCATCTTACTTCCCCAAACACTTCTTAACAAAACTCTACGGCGGCACTAAATACAGAATTTGGCATGAGTTATGTATAGTTACATATTTTTCTACTCAATAAACCTCGGTCTTCTAACATTCAGTACGTATTTGAATACGTTCATAGTTTATCTTACTTGGTTCACTATGCAAGAAGCTGTTTCACGTGTCATTGGCATCATGTCCATCTAGAACCGTGATACCTGCCACGGCCTATTCCCGTGTGGCATCCCGGTAGATAACCGCATTACATAGTGCCACTATAAACCCTTTGAATCTCCCGGTATTGGAACGGCGAAGCAGCAGACATTCCCCATATCAGCTGTTGCCATAAATAGCGGGTTGGGACGGCACTGGCTGTTACAGCAATTCTGACGTGAGCGGAACACGCAGGTTAGTATAAACGACGAAAACAACGCATGCATTGCAGATATATTAAACTAAACGGAGGAATAGAATGTTCAAGGCCAGGCAGTACCAAGTATTTTTGTCATCGGCAACCGGCATCATCAGTGTCATCATGTTGATTTTGGCGTTATGTGTGGCGCGGTCCGAGGCCAA
>JAQUCQ010000182.1 GCA_028686145.1 Desulfuromonadaceae bacterium
GAGACGCGGTCCAACCAGGCGCTTGATAATATCAGTACCTTCCACCCGCATCGCATCAACCTGCTCAGTCACCACCATTGTGCCCAATTCTGCGGTGATGGCCGATCCGACGCGACCCGCCACCATCAGCGAGGCCAGAACCGGGCCAAGTTCCTTGATCATCGTCACGGCCACCATGCCGCCGACATAGCTGGTTGCTGCAAATGGCTTGAGCTGGATCAGTGACTGCAGCGCCATGACCATGCCGGAGAAAAGACCGGTCAGGATGCAAATGAACAGGGATGCAAATCCCAATTTATCGAACTGGATGGCAAACTCGCGGTAATAGAAGGGGCGCCGGAAAATTCGTACAAAAGCGCGTCCCGCAAGAGTGAAATAATTTTGCAGCTCGGAAAAAAAAGACAGCAGGATTTTATCAATAGCCGCAGCAGTCATATCCGGCTAGAGTGCCGCAGCCAACGCTTCAGCGGCTTCCTGTACGAAGATGAATTGCAGCTCGTTGCGGACGCTTTCCGGGATGTCGTCCAGGTCGTCACGGTTGCGTTCCGGAACGATGATTGTGCCGACGCCTGCCCGATGCGCTGCCAGAACCTTTTCCTTTAGTCCCCCGATCGCCAGAACCCGGCCGGTCAGCGTTATTTCTCCGGTCATTGCGATACTGCGGCGTGCCGGCTTTCCGGTCAACAGTGATACCAACGCAGTGACCATGGTGACTCCAGCTGAAGGGCCATCTTTTGGAATGGCGCCGGAAGGAACATGAATGTGAATGGTGCGATTTTCAAATGCATCCGGCGGAATGCCGAAAGTGTCAGCATGTGCTTCAATATAGGAGAGCGCTGCTCGGGCCGACTCCTTCATGACATCGCCAAGTGATCCGGTCAGGATCAGTTCTGCCTTACCCGGCATTGAGGTGGCTTCAACGAAGAGAATATCCCCTCCGGTTTCCGTCCAGGCCAGTCCGGTTACGACGCCGATACGGTCGTTCTCGGCAGCAACTTCATTGTAAAACTTTTTCGGTCCGAGCAGTTCGGTTACAATCTCTGGAGTAATAGCGTCTCGCTTAGTCTTGTTCTGGGTGATCTCTTTGGCCACTTTGCGGCAGATCGAACCGATGGTACGTTGCAGATTTCGGACGCCAGCCTCACGGGTATAGTCACCGATAACTTTCTGCAGTGCTTCGTCGCTGAAGGTGAGTCCGCGATCAGACAGACCGTTGTCCTCTAGTTGGCGCGCGACAATAAAGTTTTTTGCAATCTGCAGCTTTTCTAGGCTGCTGTAGCCGGCAAGACGAATGACCTCCATGCGATCTTTGAGCGGGCCGGGTATCGGGTCGAGCTGGTTGGCTGTCGTAATGAACATCACTTTCGACAGGTCAAACGGGACGTCAAGGTAGTGGTCATTGAAGCTGAAGTTCTGTTCCGGATCCAGCACTTCTAAAAGGGCGCTTGCCGGATCACCACGGAAATCATTGCCGAGCTTGTCGATTTCATCCAGCATGAAGATCGGATTGTTAACGCCGCAGCGATAGAGCTCCTTGATAATGCGGCCCGGCAGTGCGCCGATATAGGTGCGCCGGTGACCGCGGATTTCGGCCTCATCCCTGACGCCTCCCAGTGAAATACGCACAAATTTCCGCCCCATCGAGCGGGCAATCGACTTGCCCAGAGAAGTTTTACCGACTCCCGGCGGGCCGACGAAGCAGAGTACGGGCCCCTTCATATTCTCTTTAAGTGACCGCACTGCCAGAAATTCCAGGATGCGCTCTTTGACCTTTTTTAAATTGTAATGATCTTCGTTGAGAATTTCCTCAGCCCGCACCATGTCAAGGCTGTCAGCCGTACTTGTATTCCACGGCATGCCGGCAAGATAGTCAAGATAGGTTCGTGCTACGTTGTATTCAGGGGAAGCCTGGTTGACCCGCTCAAGGCGCTTCAGCTCTTTGTCGGCAATTTTCTTGATATCTTCGGGAAGCCCGGCCTCATCAATTTTCCGGCGCAGTTCGTTCATATCCGCTGAGCGGGGGTCTTCTTCACCCAACTCTTCTTGAATATGCTTCATCTGTTCGCGCAGGATATATTCCTTCTGATTTTTGCCGACCCGCTTGGTGACTTCACCGGCCACCTCGTTCTTGATCTGCATCCGCTGCACTTCGTTGGTAAGATGCATGTATACTTTTTTCAGCCGTTCCAGTGGATCAGTCGTTTCCAAAAGCTCCTGCAGGTCAATTGGTGGCAGATTGACATACAACGCCACCAGATCGGACAGGCGAGCCGGGTTATCGATATAATCGATCATTTTCATGACATCGTCAGGGAGTGGCTTTCCGTGCGAAAGCGCTATTTTTAACAGGGCGTTCAAGCTCTGGACCAACGCTTCCGATACGAGGTCTTTTTCAACGAACTCCCGCACAATTTCGCAATGAGCCAATGTCAGCGTTCCCTCAGGTTCGGTATCAAGAATCTTTAGGCGTGTGACTCCTTCCAGCGAAATCTTATAGCGGCCGTCATCCATCCTTTTAATCTGGTTGACTTTGCAAAGCGTACCGATTTCGCACCTACCGCCCGGAAGCTCACTGGCAGGGTCGTCTGGCCGTTCAAAAGCGAATACGATATATTTATCATAGTTGTCTGCTGCGCGGAAAATATCCGCATCCCTGTCACTGACGTACAAAGGAAACAGCATATACGGAAAAACAACGGCCTCTTTTTGGGAATAAAGCGGTAGCTTCGAGGGTATTTCGATAATGGTGTGCGGCATTTGTCTGGTATTCCTTTTAATAAATTATAGGGAGTTTCTGAGCGACTTTGCCTAAATGATGATACACACATTCATATCTGCTTGAATGTGATTGTCGGAAAATAACTCAGTTTACGCCTTTGACCTTTTATCAGTCATGTTGCATGAGCATGGTGTGGCAACAGCTGCATGCTAGCATACTTCAGGCTACAAGCAAAGCTTCAGGCAGGTTTTCCCGCGCGAAAGGTCTCTTTCGGCATTACCTGTGGCTATGCGGTTTTCTTTAGAGGTGAATGCGCTATCAATACATGAACATTTTGCCATTTGTAGCAGAGATTGCAATCTAAATCACACCATTCATATTTCATGCTTGACAAGATTTGAAATAGTATTAAGATAAAAATCATCCTGTTAGGAAGCAAATATACCGTCGAAAGGAGACCCTGCCAATGTGGACTTCAAGATTTAGAATTCGTCCGGTTTCCCACTGTAAAGAGGGTTGCCCTAGTTAGCCCGCCACCGATCGGTCGCGGGCGCTCAGAGAAGAAGTCCCCCTGTCGCAAGACAGGGGGCTTTTTTTTTGTCGTGCCGGTTGTTATCTGCTATGATGCCAGCAATCAATACACTTTACTTGAATGGCATATCGAGAAATGTACATGAAAAAATATCTTGTCATGGCATCTGCTTTAATCCTTGTAGTCGGTATTACCGGCTATTTCTTCTATGGGCGTACACCTGAGACCAGGTATAAAACCGCTAAAATTGAGCGTGGTACGATTGTTTCTACGGTCGCTGCTACCGGCAATCTTTCTGCGGTAACCACTGTACAGGTTGGCACCCAGGTTTCCGGCACGATCCAGAAGCTCTATGCGGACTTCAACTCGCGGGTCAAAAAAGGGCAGGCTATTGCTGAAATAGATCCGTCGCTGTTCAATGCTTCAGTAGAGCAGTCCCAGGGGAATTATCTCAGCGCCCAGGCTAACCTGCAAAAAGCCAAAGTAGCCGTGGCGGATGCCACACGAACCGTTAACCGCAACAAACAACTTTTGGCCGATGGAATAATCTCACAGGGAGATTTCGACGCAGCTGAGACGGCCTTTCTCTCTTCCAAAGCTACTGTCAAGGCAGCTGAAGGAGCGCTCACCCAGACGAGAGGCTCGCTGATGCAAGCTAAAACCAATCTGCGCTACTCCATCATCCGCTCGCCGGTTGATGGAGTAGTTATTTCCCGTGCGGTAGATGTTGGCCAGACTGTCGCGGCATCATTTCAGACTCCGACCTTATTCACAATTGCCCAGGATCTGACCAAAATGCAAATCGAAGTCAGTGTTGATGAGGCTGACATAAGCCGTATCAAGCTTCAACAGAAAGCCAGCTTCACGGTTGATTCCTATCCGGAACGGACCTTCCGTGGTGAGATTGTCCAGATACGCAGTGCCCCGGTAATTACCCAGAATGTGGTCACGTATGTCGTAGTTGTCAATGTCGATAATAGTGATCTGAAGTTGATGCCGGGCATGACGGCTAACGTCTCGGTTGAAGTGGCAAAAAAGGACGATGTGCTTAAGCTGCCACCCGCCGCCCTGCGTTTCAAGCCGAAATTGAAAGTGAGTGACGCAAAAGAGAAAGGTACGGAGAACTCCGCCCAGCGCTCTGCGGGTGGAGGTGGTGCACATGGTGGCGGTAATGTCGGTCCCGGTAAAGGCAATGAGAGGACCCAGGTAGTGTACCTGCTCAAGGAAGGCAAGCCTGTTGCGACACCGATAAAAACCGGAATTGCAAACAACAACAGCATTGAACTGGTGGAGAGCAACCTCAAGGAAGGTGATGACGTTATTGTCGAGCAGATCGGTGGTGAAGCAAAGAAAAAGGCGGGAGCTGGCGGTTCACCAATGGGGCATCGCTTTTAAATGAGCAGTGTCATCTCTTTATCTGATATACACCGGATTTTTATCATGGGAGACCAGAAATTCGAGGCCCTTAAGGGAGTTTCCTTTGATATTGCCGCTGGTGAATTTGTCGCTATTATGGGGGCCTCCGGCAGCGGCAAATCAACCAGCATGAATATCCTGGGCTGTCTGGATCGCCCCACCTCTGGCTGTTATCTTCTTGATGGTGTGGATGTGGGAGAGATGACGGCCGACCAATTGGCTGATATCCGCAACAAAAAACTCGGGTTTGTTTTTCAGGGATTCAATCTGTTGGCCCGTACTCCGGCGATAGAAAATGTTGAACTGCCATTGGTGTACGCCGGCCTTCATTCTAAAGAACGGCGGCAGAGAGCCCTGATTGCGATGGAACAGGTCGGATTGGCCGGGAAGGAAAACAACCACCCCAGCCAACTCTCAGGCGGGCAGCAGCAACGTGTTGCCATCGCTCGCGCCTTGGTCAACAATCCCGCAGTGATTTTGGCGGATGAGCCGACAGGCAACCTGGATAGCAGCACCAGCGAAGAAATAATGGGGCTTTTTACGGATCTCAACCGGCAGGGAATAACAATTATTATGGTCACTCACGAAAGCGATGTTGCAGCGTATGCTGGCCGCAGGATAACTTTTCGTGACGGGCGGATTATTTCGGATAGTCAGGCGGCTCTGGCGTATCCCGTTCGTGAGACGGCTTGAATCTATGGACTTTATTCAGACTCTTAAAATAGCTCTCCGGGCTCTGCGAACTAACAAGATGCGTTCGTTTTTGACCATGCTCGGCATTATCATCGGCATTGCCGCTGTCATTGCCATGATGGCGGTCGGTACCGGCGCCAGCTATGTCATTTCACAACAGATCGCCAGTATCGGCAGCAATATAATTCTGGTTATCCCCGGTTCTACCACCAGTGGCGGGCTCCGTACCGGTAGCGGAGGGGCACAGACGCTGACGAGCGACGATGTCAAAGCGATCATGGCGGAATGCCCCTCGGTGGCTTTGGCGGCCGGCACCGTACGCTCCTCCGGCCAGGTTGTCTACGGCAACATGAACTGGTCAACCGTCATCATGGGGGGCGGACCAGAGTTGTTCGAAATACGTGAATGGGGAGTTTCCAGTGGTCGAAGTATTACCCAGCAGGATGTGGACGGTGCATTAAAGGTTTGTTTGTTGGGACAAACTGTGGCTGACAACCTCTTTGGTTCCGCGGACCCGGTCGGCAGTATCGTGCGCATTAAAAAGATTCCCTTTACGGTTATTGGTGTTCTTGAGAGCAAAGGACAGTCCCCTCAGGGAACCGATCAGGATGATACGATATTTGTTCCGCTTCGCACTGCCCAGCGTAATCTTGTTCGCTCTCAGCACACCAACAGTGTCGGTGCCTTGATCGTCAAGGCTAAAAGCGAAGCGTTGCTGGGTAAGGCCGAGGAGGAAATCAAGGGACTTCTCAATCAGCGCCACCGCATTACGGGCGACAAGGAACCGGACTTCTCCACCCGCAACCTATCGGAGATTCTTGCCGTGGCAGAGCAATCCTCTAAGGCCATGTCGTTATTGCTTGGTGCCGTGGCTTCTATTTCGCTGATCGTCGGTGGTATCGGCATCATGAATATTATGCTGGTTTCGGTTACCGAACGTACCCGCGAGATTGGTATCCGCATGGCAATCGGTGCCAAAAAGAATGACATCCTGCTGCAGTTCATGACTGAGGCGGTGTTGCTGACCATGCTGGGCGGCTTGATCGGTATCGCTCTGGGAACCGGAGGAGCTACCATAGTATCCAGTCTGCTTGGATGGCCAACCATGATTTCAATCCAATCCATCACGATCGCTTTTTTCTTCTCTGCTGCGGTGGGTATCTTTTTTGGTTTTTATCCTGCCAGAAAAGCCGCCGGACTTAATCCAATTGATGCTCTGAGGTATGAATAATATGTCCGACTGCCCGATGTGTTGCCGCTGGGATAGTGATCCGGATTTACGGATTATTGAACTGCCACACTCGTATGTAATGTTCAACCGGGAC
>JAQUCQ010000183.1 GCA_028686145.1 Desulfuromonadaceae bacterium
TCCGATCTTTCCATATCCGAGTTTGCCGGTATCGCCGCCAGTTTGGAAATTTTCGGCATCAGCAAATATATTTCCGTACCGATCTGCTCGGTTCTTGTCTGGCTGCTGATCGTCAAAGGATCTTACAAAGTAGTGGAGAAGGTATTTCTGGTAGCCTGCCTGGTTTACATCGCGTATCCGATCGCTGCCTTCATGGCCGGGCCGAACTGGCCTGTCGTCATGAAAGCGACCGTTACCCCCACATTCAAAACTGACAGCGCCTATCTGATGACCTTGATAGGTATTGTCGGCACAACCATCGCCCCCTGGATGCAGTTTTATCAACAGGCGGCAGTCGTTGAAAAGGGGATTACAGCCGATCAGTACAATTTTTCGCGGGTGGATGTTATTTTCGGCTGCATTATGGCCATTGTAGTTGCTTTCTTCATGATGGTCGCCTGTGCTGCAAGCATTCATCTACATGGGCTGAAAATAGAGACCGCTGCCGATGCAGCATTGGCTCTGAAACCGCTTGTTGGCCAGCACGCTTCGGCACTGTTTGCATTCGGTCTTTTCAACGCTTCACTCTTTGCCGCCTGTATCCTGCCGCTTTCAACTGCCTACTACATTTGCGAGGGTATGGGGTGGGAATCAGGTGTCGATAAGGACTTCGGGCAGGCACCGCAATTCTTCTGGCTATTCACAATCATCATCGCCATAAGTGCCGGCTTGATCCTGATTCCTGATGCCCCCCTGATGGCGATTATGTTCATTTCACAGGTAGTTAATGGTGCTGTGCTGCCTTTTGTGCTGATGTTCATGATCAAACTGATCAATGACAAAAAACTGATGGGCACCTACGTCAATGGTCCGGTGTTCAACATCATCGCCTGGCTTACCGTTGTAATAATGATCATACTCACAATAGTCATGACCGTCGATATGGCATTCCCTGGGTTGGCCAAACAGCTGATGTCATTTTGATTCAGGTTGCTGCCGAACGCCAAAGAGGCCCGACGGAACTTCCGTCGGGCCTCTTTGGTATAACAGCATAACGCTCTATTCTATTTTTTTATTTCCACCGCAATTCCTGCCTTACGAATCGTCTCAATCAACCCGGTGTAATTTTTATATTTTTGGTCATACGTTGCCCGACTATCATCATACTCCTTTTTCAGCATATCAAATTGAGCTTTGGTACTGTATGGCGTATCCTGGATCTGCTTGTTCAACAGATTCATATGCTGTGCAATACCGTGCAGTTCCGCTTCAAGAGCCTCCATTTCCTTACGCCAGGCATCACGGCTCTTGCCGCCATACAATTCCTTTTCTCCTCCCGGAACTGCAGTGGGTTTTACATCTGCTGTTTCTGTTTGCCCGGTCTTGATTTCAAGATCCGGCGAAACCGCAGGCATCACATCCTGCTGAATATCCTCGCGCCGCTTTACTTTCTTTTGATACTTCTTCGGGACGCTGGAATAATCTTCGGTATAATTGTACGTACCGCTGTCGTCAACCCAAGAATAGGTCTCGGCATATAGTGAAGTTGCTAGCAACAGGGCAAAAGCCAGATAGATACATGTTTTCATAGTGTTCCTCACGTCCTAGCCTGGAGGCCAGGCAAATTCACGCCCAGCCATCAGATGAAAATGAATGTGAAAGACCGACTGCCCCGCCCCTGCCCCGTTATTCTGCACGATACGGAAACCGGAGTCGGCATACCCCTTCTCGAAGGCAATCTCACCAGCTTTCCTGAAGGCATATCCGACCAGTGCATCATCCTGTTCGGCCATATCGAGGCAGTTGACAAAATGTTTTTTCGGCAGCAACAAAAGATGCAGCGGTGCTTGGGGATTAAGATCTTCGATTACGAGCAAGTGATCGTCCTCGAATACTCTCGTTGACGGTATGTCACCACGAATAATCTTACAGAAAATACAATTTTCCATGCTGCCCCCTTGGTATTTAGTATCCGTTTTTTGCAACAATATCAAAAACTCACGGTTGCCATCCGCCCCGGTAATTGGTGATTCACACAGCCCAGCGACTATCAGTCCCAGATCAAGAGCAGTCTGGCGGACATTTTCAATAACCTTTTCATGCGCGGAGGGAACGCGTACTATTCCCCCTTCACCTACTTCACCCCTACCAACTTCAAACTGCGGTTTGATCAGCGCGATGATCCGCCCACCCGGTTTTAACAGACCGACCGTAGCTGGAAGCACTTTGCCCAGTGAAATGAACGAGGCGTCAATAACCGCCAGTACCGGTACCTCATCAAGCTGATCCGGCGTCACCGTACGGATATTGGTTCTCTCCATGCTGACGACATGTGGATCCTGCTGGAGCTTCCAGGCAAGCTGACCATAGCCGACATCAATAGCAAAGACCTTGGACGCTCCCGCCTGCAGCAGACAATCAGTAAAGCCACCGGTAGAGGAACCGACATCGGCAGCGACCAGACCCGTCACATCGACACCGAACTCATCCAACGCCTTACGCAGTTTGAGGCCGCCACGACTGACGTAAGGTAGTTGCTCCCCCTTAAGACGAATTTCTGCATCAATTGTTACCGGGTGTCCGGACTTGTCAAGTGTATGGTCACCCACTACCACCTGACCGGCCATAATCAGAGCACGCGCCTTCTCGATTGAGGGAGCCAGGCCACGTTCCAGCAGCAATTTGTCGAGGCGTCGTTTGGTCATAGAGGGTTCGTTATTGCAACACTGAGTGCGTATTATTGAATATGAAATAATTTCAGCTGACGTAGCAGCCCGGTTCACTCCGCCAGTCAGCAGATAAACAATCAATCAGTACCGGACACAGTCAAAAAAAAGCCCCGCCTCATTCAGCGGAACTTTTTTTAACCAGAATTATTTCCCAACCAGTTGGCTCTTGGTAAAGAGCGCTCTCAGCCAGTACCCTTCCGCCTCGATATTCTCGCGACCACCCTCTTCACGATCAACCAGGGTCACGATACCGAGAACCACCAACCCTTCCTCCTCGGCCCGGCGAACCGCCTTCATCGATGAACCGCCGGTGGTGACGACATCTTCCACAATAACTACCCTCGTTCCAGCGGGGAGGTTTTTGCGCCCTTCCAGCCACTGGCCGGTGCCGTGCCCTTTGGGTTCCTTGCGGATGATGAAGGCGTGCATGCTCTTACCATCCAGATGAGCGGCAATAGAGGTCGCCGTGGCGATCGGGTCTGCGCCTAACGTAATGCCGCCAACAGCCTGGACGTTTTCGACGTCCTTGATCGCGTCATAGAACAGCTTGCCGGTCAGAAAGCCGCCTTCCGCATGTAGCGTGGTCTGCTTGCCATCGAAGTAAAAGTCGCTCTGACGACCGGAAGCTAAAGTCACCAGCCGTTTTTCGTATGACAATTCCAGGATGATCTTCTTCAGTTGTTCGCGATCAGTCATGTTTCGTTTGCTCCTCTTCAAATAATCCCATCTGCGGAATCTCCACAGGTTTGGGGAATGCAACCGGGTATCTCCCGGCAAAACAGGCTTTACAATAGCGGGTGTCACCATGACCGATCGAGGATATCAGTCCTTCTTCAGACAGATACCCCAGGGTATCGGCAGTAATATAGCGGCAGATTTCATCAATAGTATGCGATGAGGAAATCAGTTCCTTCCGGTTAGGCGTATCAATACCGTAGTAGCAGGGAAAGCTGGTAGGGGGAGATGAAATCCGCACGTGCACCTCACTCGCCCCGGCGTTGCGTATCATCTTGACAATCTTGCGCGACGTGGTGCCACGCACTATCGAGTCGTCAATTATGACAACTCTCTTCCCTTTGAGCAGTTCACGCACCGGATTAAGCTTAATCTTGACGCCAAAGTGGCGGATTGACTGGGCCGGTTCGATGAATGTCCTGCCGACATAGTGGTTGCGGATCAAACCGAGTTCGAACGGAATACCGGATTCTTCGGCATACCCCATGGCGGCCGGCACTCCTGAGTCAGGCACCGCGATAACAACATCGGCCTCCACCGGATATTCACGTGCCAGCTGACGTCCCAGCTCTTTACGTGCCAGGTAGACATTCCTCCCGAAAATATATGAATCGGGACGGGCAAAATAGACAAACTCAAAAATACAGGGGGTCGGCTCGATTTTAGCGAACGGGAAGTACGACTTGATACCGCCATCTTTGGTACAGACCACCATTTCACCCGGTTCAATCTCACGGATAAACTCAGCTTCAATCAGATCGAGCGCGCAACTTTCAGAGGCGACAACCCAGGCGTCACCGAGTTTACCAAGGCATAAGGGACGGAAACCGTTTGGATCACGCACCGCAATCATGCGGGTTTCTGTCAGAAAGAGCAGACAGTAGGCGCCTTGAATTCGCTTCAACGCTTCCACAATGCGGTCAACAAGCGAGTTAGTCTTGTATGTGGCAATGAGATGGATGATTATTTCCGTGTCCATCGTTGTCTGAAAGATCGACCCGTAGGCTTCAAGTTCAGCCTTCAGCAGCTGCGCATTGACCAGGTTGCCGTTGTGGGCAACGGCAATCGAACCGCGCGAGTAATCAACCATGATCGGTTGTACGTTTTTTTCCACCGAAGCTCCGGCGGTCGAATAACGCACATGCCCGATTGCCGACCTTCCCGGCAGTTTTTTAAAGACGTCAGGATTGCTGAATACATCCGCAACCAACCCCATTCGCTTGTGAGCGTGCAGGGAAGAGCCATCTGAGGAAACAATGCCGCAACTTTCCTGGCCACGATGCTGCAGCGCATAGAGACCAAGATAGGTCAGATTTGATGCCTCTGAATGATTATAAATACCAAACACACCACATTCTTCTTGAGGACGGGATAACTTCATAGATAGCGGCTCCACTTCATTTTGGGTCAGACAAGATTATTTCTAACATATTCGGCGGCATTTTTATACAGGATCAAACCATCGCCCTCTTCCGGAAGATTTTCCCTCGTCCAGCGTGGGTGTTGGGTATAGTGGACAAACGCCTCAGGATGCGGCATAAGCCCCATCAGGCGACCAGTCGGGTCACAGAGGGCTGCTATGGCGTTGATTGACCCATTGGGATTGGCAGGAAACTCCATGGTTGGTTGAATGTACTCAGCATCGCTGTATCGTAACACCGCCAGGTGTCCGGCTTCGATTCGTGCCAGTGTTGCATCGGAATCGCAGAGGAATTTTCCTTCACCGTGACGGACCGGCAGATATATTCCCTTGTTGATTCCAAGGGTAAATACGCTTGGCGAGGCGGGGTCGGCTTTCAGGTACGTCCATCGGTCCTGAAACCGGCCACAATCATTATGAGTCAGTGTCACGGCTTGGTGGAGATATTCACCGTCGAATCCGGGCAGCATGCCCATTTTAACCATCAGCTGGAAACCGTTACAGACACCAAGTATCAATTTGCCGGCGGCAATAAAACGGGTAAACTGGTCAACCAGCTTTTCATCACCGCCTGCTACCGCTGCATTTTTCAAGCGATTTGCCTGAGCCTTGGCACTTCCCAGATCGTCACCATCAAGAAAGCCGCCAGTCAGATTAAGAAAATGAAAATCGTCCAGACGGATCTCTCCGGAGAGAATCTCGGCGATGTGGGCGATTACGGTTTCATCGAAGCCGCCGAGACGGCAGGCATGTGCTGCTTCCATCTCGCAGTTTGTACCATTGCCTGTGATGACAATTGCGCGTGTCTGTTTCATTGATTCCTCTTCTCCTTAATCTTTCGGACGTCATCGATTTCTGTATCTGCCGCTTAAGCCGGTTTTCATTCCCAATCCGGGTTCCGGCCGTTTATGACCGATAGAAATGCGGCTCCGTATTTGCTTAGTTTGTGCTCCCCTACTCCGGTAACCGACAGCATCTCCCGCTCATCATGAGGTTTACTTGACGCCATCTCCAGCAGCGTCGCATCAGAAAACACCACAAATGGAGGTACATTGGCACCATCGGCAATCTGTTTACGCAAAGCCCGCAAGCTATCAAACATAGCCTGGTGCATCGGATCAACGGCTCCACGGCGACGCTTGGACTTTTCTAACGGCTTGATGGCTTCTCGGGGAAGGCCAAGTATCACCAGTTTCTCTCCCTTAAGAACTGGACGAGATGCAGCCGAAAGCCCCAAAACTCCATAGCGGGTAAAGTCCTGCACAAGATAGCCGAGATGAATGAGCTGGCGGAAAATATTTTCCCACTCTACTGCCGACAGGTCAGCCCCGATTCCGTAGGTAGACAATTTATCATGGTGCAAATCGGTGATTCGTTGCCCCTTGGCACCGCGCAACACGTCAATGACATGCCTGACTCCGAACCGCTCTCCGACCCGATACACACAGGAAAGAGCTTTCTGGGCCTGTTGGGACGCATCGAAGCGCTGCGGCGGATCGGTGCAGACATCGCAGTTGCCACAGTCATGTTCACGCTGGTCGCCGAAATAGGAAAGCAGCGCCCGACGGCGGCAGGTCAGCGCTTCACCATAGGCAACCATGGCATTCAGCTTCTGAATCTCGACCCGTACCCGCTCGGCATTATCACTGTTCTCGATCAACGACCGGGCGGTCATTACGTCTCCCATCCCGAACAGCATCAATGCATCTGACGGCAATCCGTCCCGCCCGGCCCGACCGGTTTCCTGGTAATAGCTCTCGACACTCTTGGGCATATCAAAATGCACCACAAAGCGGACATTCGGCTTATCGATCCCCAT
>JAQUCQ010000184.1 GCA_028686145.1 Desulfuromonadaceae bacterium
TGGTGAGTTGTTCATCAAGCCCTGTCGATTCGAACCACATATCACTAGTCATTAACAAAAAGGCAGCAGACTCGCTGAAAGTTTCAGGTGTGACACATTCATGCACATATGATGGCCAGTTTTGTGCAATATGCGTCTCAAGGTTTTCTCGATAGGGAGAGTCTGATATTACCTGATGTGGTACCAAGTATTTTGATGCCAAGAAGAAGGAATTTTGAACATTAAAGGATTGAAAATAGCCGAGTTCTAAATAGTGCCTCAGTTTAGCCATTGTATCAAATGGCATGAAGACGCTTGAATCCGATAACATGACATATTTGCCTTTGGCGCGTCGCACAATGGCGTTTATAGCGTAATTCTCCAAAAAACTGGTGGCACTATTGCAAGACACAAGCTCGGGTGGAATTATAAGGAATCGTACCAGTTCCCGCGCCTTTTCTGTAAGTTCCAGTGAGGTGCACAATGAGCCTCCCCCCCAATCAGGAACAAGAATTTCCGTTTGCTGCTGTAAACTAAGAAATACAATATTCTCAGCGTATTTATTAAGTACCGTGGATAAACGCCAGGCAAAATTGCTTATATTTGTATCATTGCGGCCTGAAATAATTATTGAAAGAAGATATTTTTTTATTTTTGACTCTAGATATGTGCTATTATTGCCAACTATATCCGACGTCATCATAATTTCACACCTTACCTTGCAATTGCTAATAGCGTAATAAACTGTTTTTAAAAAACAACTAATTAGCTACATATAGTTATCATACAAATTAGATACTATTGCAATTTAACAATAAATTCTAGAAATAGGTATTAAAGCATTTCAAAAGAGGTGAAGACACTGCCGGATGTAAATTTAACATTAAAATATCGTCAGGTGTTGCCCAAATATAATCATCGTGTGAGTTATCAAGTAAAATATCGCTTATGTTGCTGACACTCAATTGGCAACAAACATTTACTGTATGAACATCAAATTGCATGTCGCCTTGTTGCGTAAATATTGTCTCTTCAATTGAAATAATTCTTTCGAAGTTGCATTCAAGGTTGACTTCTTCTCGAGCCTTTCTAATTGTTGCAGACGGGATGAGCTCCCCTTTAAAAATTCTACCTCCCGGGAACCAGTATAGTCCTTTGGCGGGTTCTTGAGTTCTTTTTAGCAAAAGACATCTTGCGTGATAAATAATAAGGCAATCGACGCACAATATTGGTAGCACAGCTTGAATTCTTGAGTACTCTTCTTTTGGAATGAGCATTATTTCACGCCTTGAGAAAGTCACGCATTAGAGATGAAAGAATATCAAGACGATATTGATCAACAAACTGATTATTTCCTATATAGAACGCATTGCTGTGAAGGAAATCAGCGTTAGGATAATCCGCGGGATTATAAAATTTGCTCAAAAAAGGCTGGCGAAGCAAGTTTCCACTTATTATAGGACGGGATTCTATGCCAGCCTCTTGAATAATTGCTTGGAACTTCGTTTTGGTGCTTTTTTCTCTGAACAAAAAGGGCAAAACAAATGAAGAAGTCCCAGGAATGTCCAGCAATATAAGTTGATCTTCATATGCTGAACAAATATTTATGAACTCTAAATAATTTTTATTGCGTTGGGCTATGAATGAATTAATTTGTAACAACTGAGCAAGGCCAAGTACGGCATTGAACTCAGTATTTCTCACATTAAAACCATCTGTAAGGAACAAGAAGTTAAAATCGACATCTCGATATAACTCTTTTAACTTTTCATGGTACTTTGCCGGCAACTCTCGTGCTAATCCATGAGATCGCTTTAAAATAAACAACTTGTATAATTCTTCATTATTGGTACATATCATGCCACCTTCTACCGTTGTCATGTGGTGTCCCCAGTAGAAGCTGAATGAACCTGCAACACCATGGTTACCCACCTTTGAACCGTTTGCCATGGCACCTTGAGATTCACAGCAATCTTCCAAAATGACAATATTTCGATCTTCAATAATATTCTTTAGTTTTTCAATATTAGCTGGAAAGCCCAACAAGTGAGCCACAAATATGGCACGTGTTTTACTTGTAATCTTAGAGCATATTTTTTCATAATCCATCGACATGTCAGATAAGTTTGCATCAACGAAAACAGGTGTTAACCCGAATTGTATAACCGGCGTAATTGTGGTCGGCCAAGTTACCACTGGAACAATTATTTCATCACCATCGCTCCAACCGTAATACTCTTTTGCAGCATTCACCATAAGTAAATTGGCTGAACTCCCTGAATTAACATATACACAATATTCACAGCCCTGCCACTTTGCGAATGCAGCCTCAAACTCAGCAACTTTAGTAAATTGCGTAAATCTGTTGGTCTCTTTAATAAAAGAAACTAGCAGATCAAGATCTGAACTATTGATAACGTTCTCTTGGAGTTTCCAAAACATAAGCTATTCCCCCGAACTGGTATTATTTTATAATGAATACAGAGCCTTTTGCCATTCAATGGTTTGTTCGAGTCCCTTATCAAAAGGCATGTACTTAATTTTTTTGAAGTCACGCTCTACCAAACTCATATCGAGAAAAACATCATCTGGCGCTCCACCAAGTTCTTGCGAAATATCGGGAAACTGTACGGGCTTACCCAAATAAGCACCCACTTTTTGAGCCAATTCAGCAATAGTTGTTCTTGAAAAGCCACCAACGTTGTAAATTGGTTCCTTCCCTCGAAGCAGGATATGAAAAAGTATTTCAACTGTATCTGAAACATAACAATAGGTTCTTTTAGCAGACCCCGAATCCTGAAGAGTAATTTTATTTTGCGTTATTCCTCGCTCAATGAACTTATTTAACACACGACAATCATGCGGTTTAGTTCCAGGACCGTATGCAAGAGACACCCTTGCAGAGCTTGCATTTACACCGCGGTTTCGAAAAGCATTACATATGGCTTCACCGCATCGCTTCCCCTCGATATAGCACGAACGTGGATGAGTGGTGTTCGTCACACCTATTTGCGTTTCTTGGTATGGTGGGGCAGGAAGACCACTATAAATTTCACTACTGCTCAAAAAGAGGAATCGACCTGATATATTGAGTTTTTCAAACAACGCCATCGTAACAGAAGTATTAATATTGATTGTCTTAACTGGGTCTTCCATAAATCGCCCAGGCTGACCGTAACCAGCAGCATGAATGATAAAGTCAAATTTATTAAGCTTCTGTACAAAACAAGTGTTTGTTATGTCACCAATGATTATCTTTGCGCCCTCAAAATCCAAAAATGCCTTAAATGAATTAGTAGGCTCTGATTGGACAAGCGCTGTTACACAAATAGGTATTGGGTTGCGTCTTGAAAATTCGCGCAAGGTAGCAAGTATATATGTTCCAATCAAGCCGGAAGCACCGGTCAACAATACGCTTTTGCCTGCAACGCCATCAAGGGGGGCGTCCGCCAAAATCCTATTAGCATCATCTTCTATTATTGAAATCAATCTATTGTCCATTAATCAATGCCTCAAGTTTTGTTCGAATATTTTGAGAGGAAAAACCGATATATTCATCGTGTTCCTCGGCATGGCCATAATTTGTCAGAAATTCATGTGGGACACCAACAAAATCAATAACCACCGGACGCGGTTTTAGAGCCTGCATAACCTGATAGGCCAGAGTCCCTGCATAAAAAGGCTCAACAATTAAAATTTTGCCCGAAGCAGCCGCATTTTCGCGTAATGTCAACTTATCAAATGGAGATACGGTGGAATAATAAAGTAGACCAACATCGAGCCCCTCAATTGCAGGAAAAATATGCTTTAACACCGGACCAACAGCTACTATGGTTGCAGCATTCCCGGTTTGCAAGACACACGCTTTACCAAAGGTGACTTCCTGAGATTCAGAGTTTTCGCGTTCACTTAATCTATAATATGTAGGGTTACCATTTGAATAGGCTTGATGAAAAAGCGTGTCAAATTCACCAGAAGTGCCGGGGACAACAATTTCCATCCCTGGAATACTTTGGAGAGCCCCCACATCCCCTGGACAATGATGAGTGCATCCAAGTGACGCGTAATCATAAGACGCCCCAACACTGACAAAGTTTCCACCTAACCGTTGATAACCAAAATCAATTTTTAGCTGTTCAAAACTTCGCTCAACTAAAAATGGAGCTATTGTGTGTACAATTGGTATATTATCCGACTTTGCCAGTCCTGCTGCCAAACTTATTGTTGCTTGTTCAAGAATTCCTATGTTGAATACCCTTGATGAGTGTTTCTCAAAAGCACGTTTAAAACCAAACACTCCTATATCGCCTAGTAAAAGAACCAACTTTTCATCACACGACAAAAGCTGTTCAACAGTTTGGACAAATTGTTTCCTCATACCCATCCCTGAGCTCCTCGCAAATTTCTTTAAACTCCTCTTCAGTAGGCGACCTATGATGCCAAGCAGGTTCATTTTCCATACGCTTCACCCCAAAACCTTTGATAGTCTCAGCAACTATTATTTTCGGGCGATCCACTGTTTGAACACTTAAAGCATCATAGATTTCATTATGATCATGACCATTAATGATGGTTGCTTGCCAGCCGAATGCAGTAAACTTTTCAGCCAGATTTCCAACCTTCAGGGCGCGATCAGTGGAGTGGTTGTAATCAACAATGCAACAAAGATTTGAAAGTCTGTAATGAGCCGCCAACAGCGCTGACTCCCAAACAGTCCCTTCATTAGATTCTCCATCCCCAATTAGGCAGAAAACTCGACCATCCAATTGACGAATTTTTGCCCCAAGAGCTAATCCAACCGCCACAGGCAACCCATGGCCAAGAGAACCCGTAGACGCCTCTATTCCAGGAATTTTGTTACAATCTGGATGTCCACCCAATATACTGTGATACTTACAAAAGTCCTTAAGATTTTCTGAGTCAAAAAAACCTTTTGCTGCCAATACGGCATATAAGCCCAATGAAGCATGCCCTTTGCTGAGAATAAATCTATCTGGCGCGACATCATTAGATTGATATTGGCCAAGCCTCATAACGCGATCATACAAAACCCAAATAATATCTAAAACTGACAATGAGCTCGGTATATGCCCTTCACCAGCTAAATGCGCAGTCAATATAATGTTACGTTTCATGTCATTAATTATTTTATTATTCACTATTACCTCTCAGTTGTATCTGATATGATTTTATCATCCCAAATCACGGATTGGAGTGGTTTCGTTTTGAAACATGAGTACAAGTCGTTCTTTTGCTAATCATTTACAACTCTCCCAAGTTGGTAGGACGCGACCAGGTTCGTCGCCTGATACTGTTGATGGAGATTTAGCCTCTGTTTCGCACAACTCGGTATCTCCGGAACCCCAGGTATCCTATCATCGATAGGCCAAAACTAGTCTGAACGATCGATGTCACGTACATTTCAATGGCCAGGGGACTCGTATACCTTATAGCCATCATAGATTGACAGAACAGAAAAGTATTCTCCTGGTGGCTGTCCAACACCCTGGATACTTGTTTCTGTGTTGAGGCCTCAAAGAGGCACTACTCAAATATGGTGCCCCAGAGATTTTCAATAGCAACCAAGTATCCCAATTATAAGCGAGGCATTCACCTCTGTGTTGAAACAGCGGGACATCAAAATCAGCATGGATGGCGATGACGTTCCCCCGCTGTTAGTACCAGCAGTTGCTTAGCTTTTCGGCCTTTTGGTTCTGGTTGTGTTTTGCTGCAAATTCTTCTGGCGTCATTCTGTTTAGCGACTTGTGTGGTCTTTCAGAATTGTAGTCCAGTCGCCAGTTTTCGATTATCTGTCGTGCGCTGTTCAGGCTGACAAAGACGTTGTCATTGAGGCATTCGTCTCTGAATTTGCCGTTAAAGCTTTCGATGTATGCGTTTTGAACCGGTTTCCCCGGTTGAATAAATCTGAGCCTGACGTTGTTTTCAAAGGCCCACAGATCCAGCGCCTTGCTGATGAATTCCGGCCCGTTGTCAACGGTGATGACTTCCGGCAGGCCTCTGGTTAAGGCCATACGTTCAAGGATTCTGGCAACCCGTTGGCCGGTCAGCGAGTGGTCTGCTTCAAGTACAGGACATTCTCGGCTGAAGTTGTCTACCACGGTCAGAACCCGGAAACGTCTGCCGTTGTAGAGGCTGTCTGATACAAAGTCCATGGACCAATGCTGGTTGATCCGTTCCGGTTTATCCATGACCACACGGAGATGGCTGATACGCTTTCTACGCTTCTTTAGTCTGAGGGAGAGGCCTTCCTCACGATACAGGCGTTCTGTGCGTTTATGGTTAATCAGGTAGCCTTCCCGACGCAGCAGGGTATGCAAACGCGGGGCACCAAATTTGCGCCGCTGTTCGGCCAGTTCACGCAGACGTGATCTGATGGCCTCATCGTTCTTTGGCTTCGCCTGGTACCGATGACTGCTCCGGCACAGCCCGACTATTACACAGGCCCGTCGCTCACTGAGCTGGTGGATCTCCATGAGGAAGACCACCACCTTCCGCCGGGCGGCAGGCGTTACCACTTTTTTGAAAGAACGTCCTTGATGGCTTTGTTCTCAAGCATGCTGTCAGCAAGCATCTGCTTGAGTTTCCGGTTCTCGTCTTCAAGCTGTTTCAGGCGTTTGGCGTCAGAGACTTCCATGCCGCCAAATTTGCTGCGCCAGTTGTAGAAGGTTACATCACT
>JAQUCQ010000185.1 GCA_028686145.1 Desulfuromonadaceae bacterium
ATCTAATCGGAGATTTTTATACCTGTGGTTATCGTATTCTCGGCAAGGTTGATGCTTACAAAACTGGCCACCATCTTAATAATCTTTTTCTGAAAGAACTTTTCTCAGATCCTCAGAATTATAGCATTTATTGACCCAGAATAACTTCTCCGGTATCAGTAAACAGTTTTACCGGTAATTCAAAGGCCCTGATAAATATATGCAGTATGCCCTTGCTCATTGATTTCACCGGAATGGCGCTTACCTGAGGGTCAGACCATTTCCCTTTAGCCTCGAAATATGCCGTCAGTAAACCCTTATCCTTTCCCGTCAATAACCAGCCGACGATCGGAATCCGGTTGACAATCTTGTCCACGGTCTGAAGCGGTTGGACTCCGATAGTAAGATTTAAATCCTCTTTAACAATATCTGCATTTCCAATTATTGAAATGTTTATGGCATTACTGCTTATGAAAAGATCCTGGGTACCCAGAATGCCATCTTTTACCGAAATACTTCCTTTAATGCTGCTGTACGGCATCCCGCCTGAGGTCATGTCCGGCAGTTTGAATTTAAGCAACTGGGAAACATTTAAAATTGAAAAAACCTTGGAGAGAGTGTTGAATTTACGTAACTTCCCGTTGTTCATACTAAGCTCAATATTTCCTAACGAGTTCTTTTTTATATCGAGGAGAGTGTTACCCCGGGCTGTTAGATTGCCGTGTAGCGTTAATACTCCTGTGACTTCATGGGAAAAATCGAGGGCAGCAAACAGTTTTTCTGCATCAGTCTTAGAGATATCGAGTGTCAAATCATAGCGATCACCCAGTTCGCCACCGGGAGCAATTCTCCCAATGGCTGTAACTTTACCGCCTAGCATTTCTGCGGTCAGGTGTTGCAGGTAAACAATGCCTTTCTCCTGTTGAATTTCAGCCTTCAATTTACTGTACGTCAATTTACCATAATTTCCAGATTCGACATTCAGGGAAAGCTTTAAGTTCAGTCCGGGACTTTGTTCCTTCTCTGCCTTTTTTGGCGGTGAGGTAAACAGGTGAAGGTCATCCAGATCAAACTTTGACGATGTCAGCGAAATAGTAGCCTGTGGGGTATGACCGGTCTCATAGACTCCGTTCAGGGTGAAGTCGGATGAGTTGATCAATCCGGATACGCTTTGTAAAATTATGGAGTCACCATGTTGTACACATCTCGCTTTTAAGTGCCTGATACCGGCTATGCGATCACCTTCAGCTAAATTTAAATCACGCAGATAGAGATACGGTGATGAGAACGTAATGTCTGCTTCCGGATTTTTAAGGCTCTTTATGGCGGTTTTCATGGTTATCATGGAGCTGCCGTAGCGAGCCTCCATGGTGGATGTTTCCAGGCTGTTGCCTTTGAAATTAATCGTACCGCTAATATCACTGACTCGTTTCAGCTTATCATCTGGTTGAAAGCCAAATCTGGTAATATCAACGGTGCCATGGTAATTCATGGCACTCAGATCATCCGGGTTTCCACCTGCCAGAACATGAGCCTGCACCGTTCCTTGTGCTTTAAATTTTTGCCACATGGTGAGAATTGGCAAGGTTTCATTCATGACAAACCGGTTAGTTTGAAGATCAAAACCCAGATATGGTTCTTCTCCGTAGCCGATCAGACCACTGCCGGTAATAACGAGAGGTTGGAGATTATAGTGTACTGACGTGACTTTTGTGGAATCTTTGCTGATAACCGTACTGAAGGTGAGTGTATTCTGCATTGAGGCCGGCTTATTGACATAACCGGCCAGCCTGTAAGCCGTTTGCTTGAGATCCCAGTCTCCATACAGTTTGTAGGCAGAATAGTGGCCGCTGCCGTTTAACAATAGTGAGGAACTGCCATTGTATTCAAGTTTAGGAATGCCGGCAATTTTCGCCAACCAGGCAATCTCTGGTGCATGTGGTGCAATAGACATTTTAACTGGATAATCAGCCTTCCTGCCGGTGTTGTATTCAGTTATGGAACCGTCCAGAGAAAAAGGGGATGTTCCAAAGTTTCCGGTCATGCCGATCAGGTTAAAATTTTTACCTTTTAATTCAACAATGCCTTTTAGGTTATTAAATTCAGGAGATTTAGGGCCATAACTCAGGACGGCATTTTCAACCGAACCGCGGATAAGGAGGGTATTATAGTTTTGACCAATCTCCATATGGGTAATCTGGCTTAACCGTCCATCCAGCACACCGGTATCCAGCTTGAATACGCCTGACTTGATCTTGTTCTCGATGTAGTCTGAGGTGCCGCTTTCAATGATTCCGTACGGCACATAATTTCTCACGTTTTCGTAGCGGAATGTTGATGGTGTACTGGCTTTGGCAATAATGTGAGGATCTTTGGTTAAGTAATCCTGCATCTGGAAACTTCCCTTGATTCTGAACCCCTCCATACTAATGTCAACAGTGGGAATATTTATCAGTTGCTTTGTCAGGGACATTGAATATTCAAGTTGAAGTTTTTTGGGCGTGAGGGTCGAGTGAAATACTGTCGGCCAGGTAACGTTAACGCCGCTGATCAGCACTTTCCCTTTAGCAGAAAAATCCTCTACTTGGCCCTTGAAATTGGTGTCAATATCGAGTCTGCCTCCGGTGTTGGGAAATGGAATAATGTGCCCAAAATAGGGCCAGAATCTGTTTATTTCTGCCTGTTTGACAGAAAGATCACAGTCTACTACAGTTTCCAGTAACGATTTTTCACCTGATGGGAGCCGTATGTCGCCAGAAAGAGCTATGTGTGTTGGAGCGACGCCACTTGTTGCGGGAATCTCGGCAGTCAATTTCAGATGGCCCTTTTGTCCGCGTTCAATATGGTCAGCAGTGAGAGAAATATCACGAAGGGTAGCTGAAAACGTCTGCTTTCGTCCTGCCATGTCATTCCAGAGTATCGCTCCCTTATGAATCAGTATTTTCTTGAAATTGACGCCGACATTGTTTTTGCCCGGTTTTAGCAAATCATCAATATTGTATGTGCCATCTGTGCTGCGAAAGAGTGAAATAGTCGTCTCATCCAAAATCAGGTTCTTTAACACAACCCTTTTTTCCAATAATGGTATTAGAGCCACGGTAACGGTTATCTTTTTCGCTGTAATAAAATCGGTGCTCCCGCTACGTTCTTTAACAGTGAATGATTTAAATTCAAAAGAAGGTCCGAAATGCCAGGCAAATGATCCGGAGCCAAAGCTGACGGGACGATTGAGGCTTTGCTGGAGTGCGGTTATAATTTCAGTACGGTATGCATTGACATCCAGAAGATAGGGAAGGAAAAAAGCTGTGGCAGTCACGAGCGTAGCAATAATTACCAGCAAAATACCGGATATTTTAATAATCCCGGATGTGATTTTCACGCTTTTAGCCTTTCTATCGTGACCCTGACACGACGGATTCTTTTCCGATCAACATTCTCTACTTTAAAGCGGATACCCTCAAACAAAACACTTTCACCTTGTTGCAACAACCGTCCGGACTGCGCGAGCAGGAAGCCGGCTATTGTAGAATAAGGTGCGTCTTCAGGAAGGTGTAGATTGAGCTGGAGATTAACTTCACGTACGGTCAGCATCCCGTCAAGAAGATAATCATTGTTTTCTGCAATACACTGCGCTGGAGAAATCTCATCATACTCATCATCTATTTCTCCCACTATTTCCTCAAGGAGGTCCTCCAGGGTTATGATGCCTTCGAAACCACCATATTCGTCAACAACAAAGACCATGTGAGTACGCGATGACTGCATCATTTTTAATGCCGTGCTCAATTGGGCATTTGCCGGGATAAAATATGGCTGGTGAATGAGCTTGCCAAGATCAAAGTCAGGCGTATAAGTATGAGACAGAAACGGCTCTAAGTCTCTTCTAACGATAACGCCGATAATATTATCAAGTTGATCCTGATAAACCGGTATGCGTGAAAAGCCGTGGAGATTAAAGGTCAACTCGGTTTCTTCAAGAGTAGCAGTGACCGGGAGTGCAGTAACAGCATTCCGTGGTATCATTACATCTTGAACTTCCGAGTCAGAAAATTCAAAAATGCGATGGAGCAGGCGCTGTTCATCCGCCTCAAGTGCACCGCTTGTATGAGAAATATTGATAATCTGTCGCAATTCGTCAACGGTATATACGCTGGCATGGTCAGGAGAAACCTGCAGTCCAAACATCCGGACTGTGCTTCTGCCGGCAAAATCAAGCAGGCGTATGGGCCAACTGAACAGAGTATGAAAAAGCCGCAACGGCCATGCCACTGCGAGCGCAACGCGTTCTGCCTGGTCCAGCGCCAAAGTTTTGGGGGCAAGTTCACCGAGTACAATATGCAGAAAGGTAATAACTGTGAATGCAACGGTAAATGCAATCGTGTGACGGACAGCGTCAGAAACCAAGCCATGAAGAGGCGCTTCAAGCAATTGTGAAAGTGCGGGCTCACCAATCCAGCCCAACGCCAATGATGCCATGGTAATGCCGAGTTGAGTTGCAGATATGTACGAATTCAGGTTGTCAAGCATTCCGAGTAGTGTCACGGCACGAGTATTGCCGTTTTCCACAAGTGAGACAATCCGTGAACGGCGAACCGAGACAAGTGAGAATTCAGCAGCAACAAAAAAACCATTTGCAGCCACCAGCAGCATCACAAGCAGAAGATATGGTAAAGTGTAATTCATAGCTGCATATTCTATCCGGAAGAGTGCGATGTCAACTGTAACATTTCAATTATTATCGTTTGACCATTAATATGTTTCATGCTACTTTTTTTTCAATTACTTTAAAACGGGATTCCTTCTTGATGTACATGCGGCTGATCATACTGATGTCCCTCCTGCTTTTAACTGCGTGTTCCGGAATCACACCTCCTCCAGAAAACGCCTCATCTCCCACCTCTACGTTTTATGATAAACATTCTCGCGCTTTGTATCTGTTTTCTCGGGCGAGAATTGCTGCATTAGACGACGACTATCCTGCCGCACTGAATCTGTTGCGTGAAGCAATCTCGCTTGATCCTCGTTCGGCCAGACTCCATGCTGAGGTTGCTGACATCAAGCTCAAAATTGGGCAAATACCGGAGGCTCTTGAATATATTAACAAGGCAATTGCTCTTGACCCGAATTATCGTCCACCCTACGTTTTGGGAGGGATTGTAATGGCGTCGCTGGGAAAGGATCTGGAAGCGGCAGATTATTTGCGTAAGGCGATCAAAATTGATCCTTCCAAAGAAGATGCCTACTTACATCTCGCCCTGTCTCTAACGCGCCTGTATGAATATGAAGAAGCTGTCACCACGCTCAAGGCATTGGTAAAAATCAATCCTGATTCCATTCTTGGCTACTACTATCTGGGACGCACCTATAGCCAGATGAAGCTCTATCGTGATGCCCTCGGGTACTTCACAAAGGTGTTGGAGCTGAAACCGGATTTTAGCCAGGCGGTTATCGATAAAGCCGCAACGTATGAGGCGATGGGCGACTATTCGCTCGCAATAGACACGTACCGGACCCTTCTTGATCAGGATGAACACCGTGCTGCCGTGCTGCAGCGGATGACCCAATTGCTGCTCCAGCAACGCCGATTTGCCGAGGCACTTGTATATCTCAAGTTAGCCGCTCAATCAGGTTTTGGAGGCCAGGAAACTACTCGCAAAATTGGACTGGTGCATCTTGAACTTGAGCAGTATGACGAAGCGATTGCTGTATTTGGTGACATGCTTGAAAAAGATCCATCTGCCTATAATATTCGCCTCTACCGTGGCATTGCCTATGAAGAAAAAGGTGAACTGGATAATGCCTATTCCGAGTTTGGTAAAATTCCTCATAATACGCCGCAGTATCTGGAAGCGGTGAGCCATATAGCGCTGATATTGAAAGAACAGGGTAAAGCTGACGCTGCAATTGCTGTACTCAAGGAAGCAATTAATGACAACCCGGATAATCTTGATTTATATTTAAATTTATCTACACTATACGAATCATTAGACAAGCCTCAAGCCGGACTTGATATTCTGCTTGAGAATGAGCAGTTGTTTTCAAAAGAGCCTCGTTTACACTTCCGGATTGGGGTGTTGCTGGATAAACTTGGCAAGCGCACCGAGTCGATCAAGCGGATGAAGCAGGTATTGCAACTTGATCCGAAAGATGCCCAAGCCCTTAATTATCTTGGCTATTCATATGCAGAAATGGGAATACACCTTGAAGAAGCGCTGCAATACATAAAGCAGGCCGTTGCAATACGTCCGCGCGATGCATTTATCCTCGACAGCCTCGGCTGGACGTATTTCAAACTTAAACGCTATGATGAAGCGGAGAAGTCACTTGAAGAGGCAATCGCCTTGATTGATGATGATTCTACCATTGTGGAACATCTGGGTGATGTCTATGCAGCCCGCCGTGCCGTCAAAAAAGCACTGAAGCAGTATCAAAAAGCGCTTAAATTAGCTCCCGAGCGCAAAGAACTTGTTGAAAAGATGCACAAGCTCAAAGGGGAGCTGAACGAAAAATGATAGTGTCAGGTGTACGCTGCCTCTTGATGACGCTGCTCTGCAGTGCCGTTCTTGTGGCGTGTAATAGCCCTGAAACTTCGCACACACCCGTTATTGCTCGTGTTCCGTCTTCCGCTCTTCCTGTTACTGGCGATGCCCTTGTTGAAGGTACCATTGGTGAAGCCTCCACCCTCATTCC
>JAQUCQ010000186.1 GCA_028686145.1 Desulfuromonadaceae bacterium
TCCGATCTGGCCTCGCTAATGGTGGCGGGTCGCGTCGGATCGGCCATCACCGCAGAATTGGGCACAATGGTGGTGACTGAGCAGGTTGATGCGATGCGGGTGGAAGGTACTGATATTATCAAGCGCCTGGTTGGACCGCGTCTCAAAGCCATGCTGCTGGCTTTGCCGCTCCTGACGATCGTGACCGATATGGTTTCTATCTTTGGCGGCTATATCATGTCAGCCGGCTATCAGATCAATCCGCTCATGTACATCAGCGGGCTGCCCCAGTTCATGGTATTCCAGGACCTGATCGAGGGTGTGGTGAAACCGGCGGTGTTCGGCGGAATTATCGCCATTACCGGATGTTACGTTGGTCTTAATACCAAGGGGGGGGCAGAAGGAGTCGGCGCGGCAGCAAAGAAGGCTGTTGTGCTCTCTTCGGTTCTGATCCTCATCTGCGATTTTTTTATAGCGAAGATATTTGTCGTTTTCAGAGGATAATATGGCATATTGGCTGTTTAAAACCGAACCGGGCTGTTTTTCCTTTGATGACCTGAAAAATCGTCCCGATATGACGGAACCGTGGGATGGGGTGCGCAACTTCCAGGCCCGCAATTTCCTGAGGGACCAGGTCAAAAGCGGTGATCAGGTACTGTTCTATCACAGCAACATACCAGAACCTGCTGTGGTCGGCTTGGCAGAAGTCGTACGGGACGGCTACCCTGATACAACCGCGCTGAATCCGAACGCCGAGCACTTCGATCCCAAAGCTTCCCCTGGCAAACCGATCTGGTATATGGTTGATCTGCGCTACGTTGCGCCTCTGAAAAAAATTGTGGCCCTGGAGAGCATCAAACAGAACCCACTGCTGACTGACATGCCGCTGGTCAAGCGGAGCCGCCTTTCAATTCAACCGGTAACGGAGCATGAGTGGCATATTATACTGGCCATGGGTGGAATGGCGGGAGGTATGAGAGGGCAATGATCTCCAACGATTCAATCCGCATGGAAAAGCTATGTTATTCCGTCGGAGGCCGCAGGATCCTGGAGAATTTTGACTTTCAACTGGATCGAGGCGTTAACCGCACTATTTTGGGTGTCAGCGGCGCCGGAAAAACGACCATTCTCAAGTTACTGCTTGGCCTTCTCGAACCGGATTCCGGCACGGTTTCCATCGGAAATCTTTGTATCACCGGGTTGCCTGAATCAAGCTTCATGCAGCAGCGCAAGCAAATTGCGATTGTTTTTCAGGGAGGGGCGCTTTTTGACTCAATGACGGTCGGCGAGAATGTCGGCTATCGCCTCTTCGAGGAAGGACATCTTTCTCAAGCTGAAATAACGAAGATCGTGCTTGAAAAACTTGGCTTTGTTGGAGTGGAAGCGGCTATCGATCTGTACCCGGCTGAATTGTCAGGCGGTATGAAGAAACGTGTTGCGATCGCTCGCGCTTTGGCAGCTGACCCTGATTATATTTTCTTTGACGAACCGACCACCGGACTCGACCCGATAGGAGTCTATAATATCTGCAATCTGATGCAACGTCTGCAGGCCGAAGGGAAAACAACCCTGATGGTCACTCATGATCTGGCAACCGCATTTGCAACGTCTCAGCGTTTCACCTTTCTGCATGACGCCCATATGCTGTTTGAAGGGAGTGAAGAGGAGATGAGGTGCAGTACTATTCCCGAAGTGATCGAGTTCTTGGCCCCGACAGAGAGGTCGTTGTTCATATGATATTCGAACCCATCAGTGCAAAACAACAGGAACAGGTGGAATCAATATGAAACGGAGTAATCAGATCGGCTGGGCTCAGGTGCGCGGCGGTGTTTTTATCCTTTTGGCGCTGATTATTTTTGCCGCCGGGGTCCTGCTGATGGGACAGAAAACAAAAATGTTTGTCGCCAAAGGGGCCATGAGAATTGTCATGAGCAATGTTGTCGGCCTGAAAGTCGGTGCTCCGGTGTGGCTGGCCGGCGTAGACGTCGGCCTTGTCACCAATATCCTTTTTGCAGACCCGAAACACAGTAATGAGGTCAGTATCGATATTGAAGTTGATAAAGATGCTTTGAAGAAAATCGGTCCTGATTCGAAAATAACAATCAAGACCCGTGGGCTGATGGGGGAAAAATATGTCGACATTCTCCCCTCAAAACTGTACTCCGACAAGCCCCCTACCGTAGTCCAAGGGACACCTGCAGTAATACTGGATGATGTCATACAGAAGGCCGGCACTGCTTTTGATAAGGTTAACGGAATCATTGATAATATAAATAACGGGAAGGGGACCCTGGGGAAACTTAATCAGGACGAGACGCTTTACAACAATATTTCACGTCTGACTATCGAAATGAAAAACCTGGTAACCACGATAAATCATGGCGAGGGGACGCTTGGCAAACTCAACCGCGATCCGGCGCCGTACAATAAATTGCTTAGCATCCTTAACCGTGCCGACCGTACTCTGCAGGACATTCAGTCGTCTGACGGGACACTTAACAAATTGATCTATGACAAGTCCCTTTACACGAAACTTACGGCTCTGGCGGACAAGAGTATCCAGGCAGCCGATGAAGTTCGCGATCTGAATAAGAAAATCATGTCAAAAGAGGGGACGGTCGGTCTGCTGCTTAACGATCGGGAATTCTATGACAAGGGTATTTCACTCCTTACCAGGGCTGAGTCCTCGGTCGAAGCGATTGAAGAAGTAACCGCAAAAGTAAAGGCGGGCGACGGGACGGCGGGCAAATTGGTCAACGACAAAGCGCTCTATAACAAAATGGACAAAATGGTTGATGACCTGGATGCGCTGGTGAAAGATTTCAAGGAAAATCCACGGAAGTACATCAAATTTTCGGTATTTTAGGGAGTACGGAATATGAAGCGAATCCTGCTCGTAATTACGCTTTTAGTAGCATGTACTACACAGATATACGCTGCAACTCTCGATGAAAAAGTTGTCGAGCATACCATGAAAAACGGCATGAAACTTCTGATGGTTGAGCGCCATACCTCGCCAACTGTCTCGGCCTGGATCCGGTTCAAGGTTGGCAGCGTCGATGAACGGAGTGATGAACGCGGGATCGCCCATATGCTGGAGCATATGCTCTTCAAGGGGACGACCACGCTCGGGACTACGGATTATGCCGCTGAAAAACCGATCCTCGATGAGATCGAGGACGTTGCCCTCGCGTTAACAGCCGAGAAAGCAAAGAGTGAAAAGGGTAATGACGGAAAGATTGCGCTCCTTGAGAAGCAGCTGGCCACTTTGGAAGCAGCTGCGTCAAAATATGTCATCAAGGATGAATTTTTTGAACTGTATTCAAAGAACGGAGGCACCGGCTATAACGCCTATACCAGCCGCGACGGCACCACATATATGATCAGTCTGCCGGCAAACAAACTTGAACTGTGGGCGGCAATCGAATCTGACCGCCTGCAGCATGCGGTCCTCAGAGAGTTCTACTCCGAGCGTTCGGTAGTAATGGAGGAGCGGCGCAGGTCGTATGACGCTGATCCGGAGAGCAAGCTATGGGAAACGTTTGTAGCCTCCAGCTTCCTGACTCACCCTTACGGCCATCCGACAATCGGCTGGAAGACCGACATTGAGAATCTGACCCGCACCAAGGCCGAACGGTTTTTTCACAGCTACTATGCACCGAATAATGCCATCGTTGCCATTGTCGGAGATATTGACTCCAAAAAGACGATCGCCATGGTCGAGCGATATTTTGGTGCGATCAAACCGGGAAAAGAGCTGCCGCCGGTCACCGCCGTTGAGCCGCCTCAGTCGGGGGAACGGAGTATAGAATTGATAGCCGATGCAGAACCAACCTTGATGATAGGATTTCACAAACCGGCTATTGGCACTCCCGATGACTATGTTTTTGACGTAATAAGTATGATTCTGAGTAATGGCCGGACCTCACGCTTTTACAAAAAGCTGGTAATTGAAAAACAGCTTGCCTCCGATATCGGGGCATTTGATGCTCCGGGACACCGTTATCCAAGCCTGTTCGTTGTAAGCGCCAATCCACGTGCTCCTCATACGGTAAAAGAGGTTGAAGATGGCATTCTGGCCGAACTGGACCTGCTGAAAACGACGCCGGTTTCCGCACGTGACCTACAACGTATCCTTAATAAAATTGAGTACGAAGAGGCACGACGGATGGGTACCAACGGCGGACTGGCACGTAACCTGACCGAGTATGAAGCAACAACCGGCAGCTGGCGTTATATGATCAAACACCGCGGTAAAATAGCCACAGTCACTCCCGCTGATATCATGCGGGTGGCCGCCACCTACTTCACCCGTGAAAACCGTACCGTCGGCTTTATCACAAAAAAGGGCGGTGACAAATGAGACAACTTATTATTTCCATCTGTTTCATCTTCACTTTAATCGCACCGGCTTGCGCTGCGGAACAGCCTCCGGCAAATCCTCGAACCATGAAATTTCCCGCATTGCATTTTCAGATTCCCACAGCGGAACGGGTGGTTCTGGAGTGCGGAATGCCGGTTTATCTGTTGCGCGACACCGAACTCCCGATCATCAATATGACCGCCATGGTACGGGTCGGGTCCGTCTATGAACCTGCCGAAAAATCCGGGCTGTCCAGCATGGCAGGCAGTGTTATGCGCAGTGGCGGCGCGGGTGGCATGGCACCGGAAAAGATCGATGACGAACTGGAATTCATGGCGTCAGCTGTCGAGAGCAGAATCGGCAGCGATATGGGGACGGTATCTCTCACGACATTGAAGAAAAATTTTAATCGTACGCTGCAGATTTTTAGCGATGTCCTACTACGCCCGGATTTCAATGATACACGGGTTGAAATTGCCCGCAGACAAATGATTGAAAATGTGCGGCGTCAAAACGACGATCCCAAGGAAATTGCCGACCGAGAGATCAATCGGGCCATATATGCCGGTCATCCACTGGGAAGAATCGCGACATTTGCGTCAATCAATGCTATCTCCCGCCAGGATCTCGTTGATTTTCATCATCGCTATTTCCGGACTGACAATATGATCCTATCGGTATCAGGCGACTTTGATCGGGCAGCGCTACTAAAAGAACTGAATGCGATTTTCAAACCGGAAAAGGGACGTCCTGCTTTGGTGTTGCCGAAGATATCCCAGCCGCAAGGCCTGTATAAGAGTGAAGTTCTCTATGGAAAAAAGGACGTCAATCAGACGGTTATCCGTATGGGGCACTTGGGTCTGACCAAGGACTCTCCCGATATTTATGCCGTGCGTCTTCTTGACTATATTCTTGGGGGGAGCTTTACATCACGGCTGATGATGGAGATTCGTACCAATCAGGGCCTGGCGTACAATGTCGGCAGTCACTTCGACATCGGTCGCCGTTTTACCGGCAGTTTTATTGCTGAAACAGAAACCAAGGCCGGATCCACAATCAAGGCGATCGACCTGATGAAAAAAATTATTGCCAAACTGACGGCAGAGCCGGTCAGCGACGAAGAGCTGAATGCCGCCCGCGCATACATGATCAACTCGTTCATATTCGCCTTTACCAGCCCGGCTTCGATAGTTGACCAGCGTGCCCGGCTCGAATATTATGGTTACCCTGACGGCTATCTTGAACAGTATCGTGACAACATTGCCAAAGTAACAAAAGCAGATGTACTGAGCGCGGCACGCAATTACTTGCACCCGGAAGCGTTCAAGCTGGTGGTTATCGGTGATGCGGCAAAGTTCGACCAGCCGCTTTCAACACTGGGTAACGTGCAGGCACTTGATTTAAAGCTGGATATTCCAAACGAGGTGAAACGGTAGTTATTTCAGTCGTCCTGCAATACAATCGGCGACTTTGATGCCATCCACGGCAGAGCTCATGATTCCTCCGGCATATCCAGCGCCTTCACCCGCAGGGTATAATCCTTTGACGCCAACAGATTCAAAACTGCTGTCACGCAGAATCCGCACCGGAGATGACGTGCGGGACTCGATACCGACCAGGGTCGCCTCGGAGGTTATAAATCCCCTCAGCTTTCGCCCAAAATCAATTATCCCTTCCCGTAATGTATCAATAATAAAAGGTGGCAGCACAGAATCTAGCTCCGTCTCGGCTATACCGGGACGATAGCTCGTTCTTACAACCCCTTTCCCCGGAAGACGTAAAAAATCAAGCAGGTTCTGAGCAGGCGCACGGTATCCCCCGCCGCCACGTTCAAATGCCCGTTGTTCCCATCTGCGCTGGAGACGTACCCCTGCCAGAGGCCCGGGACCGTCAAAATCTTCTTCCCGGACATTGACCACCAAAGCACTGTTAGCGTACGGAGAATTGCGCAACTGGCCGCTCATGCCGTTGGTAACGACTCCTCCCGCCTCTGATGCCCCACCAACCACCACCCCTCCCGGGCACATACAGAAGGAATAGGCGCTGCGCCCGGTAGAGCTGTTGTTCCAGGCCACGGCATAGTCAGCCGCCGGCAGGTTTGGCGATTTCTGGATGCCATACTGGATTCTGTTTATCAGTTCCTGTGGATGTTCAACCCTGAGGCCCATTGCAAATGGTTTACGCTGCAACGGCACGTTCAGTTGTTCCAAGAGCTCATACGTATCCCGTGCGCTATGTCCGGTGGCCAGAATCAAATGATCACACGGAATTTCTTCCATACCATTCAGAGTCACTGCTTTAATCTGACCATT
>JAQUCQ010000187.1 GCA_028686145.1 Desulfuromonadaceae bacterium
CAGCCAAAGCAACCTTAGCTTTGAATTCGGATGTTCGTTTCGTTCTCATGTTCGCCATCATAGATTACCTCCGTAATCATGGGCAAACCAAACTTAACTACCTGTCCGAAAAACCGTAAGTATTATAAAACTTGGATCTCAACAGGTCGTGAATCTTGCGTTTACAGCAAGTATGGCAAACAATAAATCTAATAATCCAATTATTAACGCACATCTTAAAAGGCTTTGGCAGCACAGCCATACTGTAGCTATCACTAGTTCTTGGCTTACATTACAATATGGGCATGATAATAATATTGATGTAAATACTGATGAAGCATACCTCGCAGGTTTGTTACACATAATTGGAAAGTTGTACTTGTTGAAGTCAATGGATAGTTTAATCGAGTCTGGTAAATTGCAGATTGAGCGCTCTTTTATTGATTGATATTATTAAGGAACATAATATTCAGCAAGGTATAAGAGTTATGAAATATTGGAATATTCCAGAGATATATTCAAACTCCGTAGCAAGACAAATTGGCATCGGTTGGAAGTGTGGAACAAATGATTATTTGGTAGCGGCTGTTAGATTGTCCTGCAAAATTCATAATTATATTGTACAAGGTACGGTTCTAACTGAAAATAGTGAAGCATCCAATCAAGTTAAAGATGAGTTGTCCTTGTTAGAGTTGGATAATATATCTTGCGTTAATGATTTCATAACAATGATATCAAACTAGATTAGATGAAAGTCCTAAGTGTTAATTTCATGTGAACCTTCCTAAAAGGTTTCAACGTCAAAACTCGGCACAATCCCTTAACTACAATTTGTTGTTGCCCTTCAGGATATTGATTGAATGTGATCCTGAAATGTTCTTCAGTTGATACCTACGGAAATCTTTGAATAACTCTTTCCCTGTTCAAGAAGCACAACCAGCATCTCTGTCCGCGGCATACTGACCATCTGCTGCCTGCCGTATTCAAGCGGGACACGGAATATGGCCTGCGTTTCAAGTTCTCTTCCCTCCTCCCGATCAATCTGCATTGACGGCTTGTACACTCCCATTCCGTCAGTAAATTCAAGCATACTATCAGCATAATGTTCTGAAATGGCCTCATTTAGATGTTGGGCATTGGCGGCTGTAATAACCTCGATCATAAGATCCCGCACAAGCTTCCTGCACCCCGGAGCCATCAGGAGTTGATCAACCGTCTGCTGCAAAAGAGCACAGAGACCATTAAACGGTATATTCCAAACCAGTTTTTCCCATCGTGCCTTTTTAAGATCATCAGTTATGTTGCACTCAACTCCGGATGAATTAAAAACTGAAGCGACACGCTCCAGTCGCATGTTGTCGAACCGCTGATATTCACCAATGATTATTCTGCCGGCACCCAGATGATGAACATGCCCCGGTTCTCCCCGATTCGAGCATAAGAAAGCAACGCCGCCCAAAACCCGCCTGGAGCCAAACAGCTCAGCCAGAAGCTCCTCATTACCAAGTCCATTTTGTAACGTCAGAATCTGGGTGTCTTCACCTATTAATAGGTTTATGAGATTATACAGATAGTTGTTTGCAAACGTCTTAAGCCCGACGACAACAAGATCCACAACACCTATTGTATCGGAAGTTTTGTGCCCCAAGACTGATGGCAAATAAAAATCGCCATTAATTGAGTGTACAGTCAAGCCGTTACCCATGATGGCATCATAGTCACTGCGCAGAAGAAAATGTACCTCATGCCCTCCTCTCTGCAGCAATGCTCCATAATACAATCCAAGTGCACCGGAACCAACTATCGCAATTTTCATATTACTCCCTTCTCTCTTTTTTATACATTTAGATAGCAGACGCCACACTAAAATGAAACTACGACCTGCAGCAAAATTAGACTTATTATTTCACAGAAGGATCGATTTCATATAAATTCAAGGTATTTTAGTATAGAATCCTGCAAGAAAGTGCTTTAAAAGGTTTAAAAGCTATACTACTTCCTTCGGAGGCATCATGACATTCCAACTCAGCCCGGAGGATCATCGAATTGTTTTCAAGATTGTTGCGATCTATTCTCTGTTCGGTGGCCTCTGGATCTACTTGTCCGATTTTGCCCTAGGGTTGCTGGTACGCGACCCTGACATCATAACCCACATCGCAACCTACAAAGGGCTGCTGTTCATTGCCATCACAGCAACCCTGCTTTATTATCTCATCGGCCGATATATTTGCCGTCTGAGCGAAACCAGTCGCCAAATTGCTGCCAACGAAGAAGAGCTGCGCTCGTTGTTGGAGCTGATGCCGGTTGGAGTAGCGTGGTCTGACGACAACGGCACCATCAAGTACATCAACCAGAACTTTATCGAAAACTTCGGCTATACCCTCACCGATATCCCAACAGTTGAAGCATGGTTTCTCAAGGCGTACCCCGAATCAGCCTACCGTCAGGAAGTAGTATCGGTGTGGAATGCAAGTATTGCCGATTATCGCGCTCACCGTATTCCGGTCCCACCCTCTGATGTTAAGGTCACCTGCAAGAACGGATTGGTGCGGCGCGTAATCATCAATACCCAGATGTCTCAGAACCGTACCTTGGTCATATTCACCGATATCACCGAACGGGAGAGTCAGCAAGATGAGTTGATAAAGAAACAAAAACTAGAATCCATCGGCGTACTGGCCGGCGGAATCGCTCATGACTTCAATAATATCTTGACGGCTATCCTGGGAAACATATCATTTGCCAGCATGTTCATCGGCCATAATGATAAAGCCGAAGCCCCATTACTCCAAGCGGAAAAAGCAACAAAACGGGCAGCAGAACTGGCTCACCAGCTCCTTACCTTTGCAAAAGGGGGACAACCTCTTACCCGTTCGGTTGCACCCCGGCAACTAATTGAGGATTCGCTTTCTCTGGTACTGCGCGGATCCACTGTGCAAAGCAGCGTCGAAATCCCTGAAGGGCTGCATTCTATCGAGGCTGACGCCGGCCAGATAAGCCAAGCTTTCAACAACCTGATCATCAACGCAGTCCAAGCAATGCCCGGTGGCGGTACACTTTCCATCCAGACAGAAAACGTTTCTTTCGACACCACTACGAATCCCTTTGCGCTCCCGGCAGGAGAGTACGTAAGTTTCAAATTCAGTGATGAAGGATGCGGCATACCGGTGGAAACACTTAAAAATATATTTGATCCCTATTTTACCACAAAACCTGGGGGAAGCGGTCTGGGGTTGGCCTCGGTTCAGTCAATCGTCAGCAAGCACGGCGGTCACATCAGTGTCACCTCTGCCGTCAACAGCGGAACCACCTTTAAAATACTGTTGCCCGCCAGCAAGGACTCAGTTCTTGTTGAAGAAACACTGTCACGAGAAATTGTGACTGACCGCCTGGATACAGGTTCACAGGCTTCTATATTGGTGATGGACGACGAGAAAATACTCCGGGATCTTGCCGTTACCATGCTCGGGGAGTTGGGTTACCGGGTGACGACCAGCGCCGACGGAGATGAGGCTGTTACTTTATACAAATCTGCTCTTGAATCAGGAACCGCATTCTCTGCCGTGATTATGGACTTGACTATCCCGGGCGCCATGGGAGGGCAGGAAGCTGCCCAGGCTATTCTTGCAATAGATCCGCACGCTCAGCTGATCGTCTCCAGTGGCTACTCAAACGACCCGGTTATGGCAGACTTCCAAAGCTATGGTTTTAGTGCTGTAGTGTTCAAACCATACAGCGTCACTGATATTGCCGGAGTACTGAATACTCTGCTCAAGACTGGAATAGCGCAGAAATGATTGCAGTGCACAAGAAGGATAAACCAAAGAGCATTAAAAGAAAAACAAGCATTTTATTATAATAGACAACCTCTACGATTATACCTTGGCACCGCAAAACATTCTGGCTTTGGCTGAGATCAGTAACCTGAAGGATTTGTAAACAGTGGTACGCTTGAGCCGAGACCGTGAACGACGCTGGTGAAGGCATCACGGTTTTCCAGCTTGTCACGGCCAAATCGCTTGGCAAATAAATTCTGGATATATGGAATCCGCGAGGTTCCTCCGGTAAGAGAGACCGTGTCAATTTGAGCCGGCATTAGTCCCGAGCGTGCGATAACTTCATCAATGCAGTTCGCAACTTGTTGGAAATTTTCCGCATTGAGCGTCTCAAACTCACTCTTGCCAAGTTCCTCATTGATGCAAAGGTTACGATCCGTGAAACTTATCAGGGCCTGTTCCTGCCCGGAAAGTTCACACTTGGTCTTTTCTATAGCCTGAAAAAGAAAAAAACCGAAATTGTCGTTAATGATGTTCTCCAGATTCTCGATAGCTTGGCGGCTATCAGTTGTGCCTTTGACCACCCGGATTAGTTCCCTGGTTTTACGCGCCCGCAAAAGCGGGATACGATGCCACTGACAAAGAGTGTAAATTATACTTTTGGGAATACCGACCCAATCATCCTTGCCCATGGTCTTGTAGCGGGCATAGCGCCCGAAATGGTATGCCACCTTATCCCACATGATCTGCGAATCGAACTTGTCACCGGCAACATAGACACCACCAAGTGAGAGAACATCACTGCGCCGGTCGGAGCGGGAAAAAGCGCCACCTTTAACACGGATCACCGAGAAGTCTGATGTGCCACCACCAAAATCACCAATAAAAACAGTTCGTTCCTGCCCAGCCTGCAACGTTTCTTCAAAGGCCAAAGCAGCAGCAATCGGTTCATATTGGAACCATATATTTTTGAAACCTGATTTACGGGCGGCATTTTCAAGACGCTTCTCAGCCATGGCATCCTTGACGGCATCCGTCGAAAACACCACCGGACGTCCCAAAACTACACTCTCCACTGGACAGCCTACATACGCCTCCCCTCTGGTCTTAATCTTCCTGAGGATGATCGCCACCAAGTCATCAATTGTGTAGCGCCTGCCAAACACCTCTGTACTGTCAAAACTGCTATTCGGCAGAAAGGTCTTGATCGACTGCATAAAGCGCCCGGCTGCCCCATCACTGACATAGTGGTGAATGGCCTCTTGCCCGACATATATCTCGTTTTCCTCGTTAAAATAGAGTACCGAGCGCATCAGCTCACCGGCACCATCATTGTCATCCACGGCTACTACTTCTACCGTGCCGTTCCTATACACCGAAAGTGCTGAATTGGTAGTACCGAAATCGATACCGAATACGATCTGCAAAGACAAACTCCTCCTAAGATTCAATCAAGATAAATTATCATGCTCCGCAGCCTATAATTCTGCAACTGCACCGGCAGCACCCATCCTACGTGGCCTATGAAAGCCCATACGGGGCTCGCACCTTACTCCATCAACAGCTCAGCATCAAGCTTTTTGGTTACGGTGATTAGATCACAGAGATCGATTTTTTACTCCTGATATGCGATAATATTTTTATGAAAAGGGGGTGTTACTATGATCTGCACATACAAAGATGGACTAAAAGTAAGCTATTCTGGTTCACTCCAGATAACAAAAGGCAAGGACGTCAATGTCCTTATTAAGGAAGGATATATCCCGGCCAATGTCAGAAGCAGTCTTGATCTGGCAACGAGTAGTCATAGCTGTCGCGATATGCGCAAGGTAGCCAAAGAAGTTACGGCAACCTTTGGCACGCGGGCCTGCATACATTAGCCGACGAAAGCAGCAAAAGCCCCGCTCTGAAGAGAGCGGGGCTTTTTTTGTGTTCGTCCGACACCAAACTGAACACTTTATTCCGGTGTCGATATTCTGATCAGCAAGGTTTTTTTGAAACATGTGCGAATAAAAATTAACCTTAACGCAACACTACAACTCTCTGGTCATTGACAGGCATCACAATGAGGTAGTTCCCGAGGCCTGAGCCGAGGCGGCGCTTTCACTGGTGCTGTTAACCGCCGTAACAACGTAATAATAGGTAGTGCCTGCAGTCAGGCCGGTATGTGTATAGGTTGTGCTGCTGATGCCACTAATCTTTGTTCCGTTAGCGGGGGTAACACCTGATACGGTTGACCAGTACAAATTATACGAAGTGGCGCCTGAAACCGGGTCCCAAGACAGGGTTTGCTGCTTGGCTACAGGTGCATTGGTCGTAGCAGTTGCCCTGACCGAAGCAGGGCTTTCACCAGCGCTGTTCACGGCTGTAACAATGTAATAATAAGTTGTCCCGGCGGCAAGTCCGGTCTGCACATATGAATTATTTGCAGAGGTTATCTTGGTCCCGGTAGTAGTAGTCACTCCTGAAGCGGTTGACCAGTAAATATTATACGCAGAGGCGCCGGAGACCGCCGTCCAGGAAAGGGAGACCTGATTGGCACCGCCGGTGGCACTTATCCCTGTAGGAGCAGCAGTAACCGCAGGAGGCGCGGCATTGGTCGTCGCCTTAACTTGGGGTGAAGCAGCGCTTTCTCCCACACTGTTGGCAGACGTAACAATAAAGTAGTAAGCAGTACCAGCGGAAAGACCGGTTTTTACAAATGGGCTGGTAATACCGGAAATTTTCGATCCGTTGGTAATCGTTACCCCAGGAGTGGCCGACCAGTAAACATTATATGAGCTTGCCCCGGCAACTGCCGCCCAGGATAGTGTTACCTGGTTGCTACCACCGGCGGCACTGACTCCGGATGGTACTGCCGGTACTGTCGGACTGGGAACGGCATCAAGGGTAG
>JAQUCQ010000188.1 GCA_028686145.1 Desulfuromonadaceae bacterium
GGAGAACGTGAAGAAGGTGGCGTCGAATGGGATGAGTCCCCCGTGGGCAGCCATGCCGTTTATAGCAGCCGCCATGGCATGCTCCCGAATCCCGAAATGGAAGTTGCGCCCCGCAATCCCCATACTCCGCCAACCGTCCCCTGTCTGTCGGTGGGATGCAAGTCGGGGCTTTCGAAGTCTCCCATGCCCTTGAGAGCGGTATGGGTAGACGGATCGAGATCCGCTGAACCGCCAACTAGAGACGGGAGGCGGGGTGCAATGGCATTCATTATTTTTCCCGAGGCAACCCGACTGGCCATGCCTTTCGGGTCGGCGGGGAAAACAGGGATATCCGCGTCCCACCCTGCCGGGAGATCCCCCCCAATCGTACAGCGCAACTCTTGGGCAAGTTCGGGGTACTCACGGGCATAGGCAGAGAGCATGGTGTCCCACTTCTCCTCTGCCTCTTTTCCCCGTGGCAGTGCTTCTTGGAAATGTCGCAGGGCATCTTCCGGAATGAAGAAATCCGGTTCTGCAGGCCAACCCAAATTCTCCTTGGTAAGACGTACTTCGTCCTCTCCCAGTGGTGAGCCATGAGCCTCGAACGAATCATGCTTGTGTGGGGAGCCACAACCGATATGGGTTCGCACTATTATGATAGAGGGCTTATCAGCTGTGGACCTGGCTGCATCAATTGCATCATAAATCGCGACCAGATCATTGCCGTCCGGAACCGTTTGTACGTGCCAACCATATGCCGCGAATCTTTGTGCCCGGTACTCGGTGAAGGTCAGGTCCGTTGCCGCCGCAAGGGTGATGCGGTTGTCATCGTAGAAACAGATCAGCTTGCCGAGCCTCAGATGGCAGGCAAGTGAGGCCGCCTCCGCTGCAACACCTTCCATCAGATCGCCATCGCTGGCAATTACATAGGTGAAATGATCGATGATATCGAGGCCTGGTCTATTGTAACGTGCGGCAAGGTGAGCCTCGGCCATGGCCATTCCCACGCCGTTGCCGAATCCCTGGCCGAGGGGGCCGGTGGTTATCTCGACTCCCGGCGTATGGCCCCGTTCTGGATGTCCGGGGGTTTTGCTTTGCCACTGCCGGAATCGTTTTATTTCATCCAGTGACAGGTCGTAACCGGTAAGGTGGAGAAGGCTGTAAAGGAGCATTGAGGCATGACCGGCGGATAGAACGAAGCGGTCACGGTTGAACCAATCGGGGTTTGCTGGGTTGTGGTTAAGAAACCGGTCCCAGAGAATATATGCCATGGGAGCGGCTCCCATCGGCATTCCTGGATGTCCGCTGTTGGCTTTCTGCACCGCATCGATCGAGAGAAAACGAATCGTGTTAATACAGAGCAGATCAACGCTGGCATCCTTCATTGCAACCTCCGTAACGGTTAATGTCACGCCTCTGACAAAAGCTTACACCCAGATTCCGTTATCGCAAGGAAATTTATAATAATCTTACACCCTTTTCACTCCACAGATTGGCGATCAGATTAGTTTCTTTTACATAACCAGTCACTTGCAATCAAAAGAAACCGACATATACTTCAACACTTCGGCACGTACAAATTTAAGAGCGGGTTTTATTGTAGTGGGCAGGATCATACCGTCTACAAAATGGAAGATAATAGCAGATCGTTTTCGATCAAAGAGGCGCCTGAGATATTTAAAACTGCAAGAAATTAAAAAAGATAAAGAACTATCCCCCGGCTCTGCCGGGGGATAGTCACTATCGCGTGTCTGGAGAAAACCCCTTTTTATTTTTACATCGAACATTATGAACAACAAAATTTGCCTCCAATAGGAACACGGTTTTTTTGTCTGGTGTTATTTGCCGGAATAGCCCATGGTGATTTTCAAGGAGTGCAAAACAATGAGCGTTATTGGAATCGGTATTATGTGGGCATTTTCTGTCGTAGTATTTGCAATTATTACCAAGTGGCCTATGGGTAAAGTAAGCGACCAACGTGCTGCATATTGGTCAAAGTATGAAGACAAAAAGTAAGTAATTAGCATGCAAAAATGTAAAAAAAAGCCGTCACCCCTTAAGAGTGGCGGCTTTTTTTCCTACAACCAATAAGCTGAGCGTCAATATATGTGTTTTACGGCGTCAGACTATTAAGTGATGTATGTGGGCTGAAGCCATTCTATTTTTTTCGTTATCTTTCAATCTTCTGTCGGGATCTGCTCGGTATAGGGGCAAGTTCATTATCTCACCAATTGTGCAACTTTTGTTGCATAACAATTTCAGTCTCTCAACAGATCCATTCCAATTATTTCCTGTTTTGCAACGGTAAATATCTTCTCTCTCCTGCAATATTTATTGCTTACTTACAGTATGAATACCTCGTAGACATTACCTGACAACATGCCGAAATTACTTATAAAATTATGTTTTTTTTAATGGCACGCACGATGCACAAGTTAGCGGTAAAATAGAAGCGTCTACTGTTTACAGATCAAGAAAATTCATGTGGATAGTGCAACTACTACGATTTTCGCATAGTAGCGTACTGATGCTGAGTTAACCAGAGCCTGTTGTGCGCTGTAATAACTGTTCACGGGAGATTATATGCTGCTGCTGCGTGTCACATATATGGCATTAATAAGCATGTTTGTGGCTGTACAAGCATTTGCGAGTGTAACCGACGAGGTGAAAAAAACTGTAGACCAGGTTGTCAAAATAGTTTCGAACAAAGAGATGAAGAAAGATGAAGTCAAGCGACGTCAGGCCTTGAAGCAGGCAATCAGCGTTATCTTTGATTACTCTGAAATGGCCAAGCGTTCTCTTGGCAGGCACTGGAACGACCGGACTCCGGCTGAAAGAAAACAGTTCGTCGATCTGTTTGCAACCCTGCTCGAAAACTCTTATGCCAGCAAAATAGAGTCCTACGATAATGAGAAGATTAATTATATCAATGAAACGGTAGATGGTGACTATGCAGAGGTCAGATCAAGAATAGTGACCCCCTCGTTTGATACATACTCTTTGGATTATCGACTGCTGAATGAAAACGGCAAATGGATGATTTACGACGTGATCATTGAGGGCGTCAGTCTTGTATCTAACTATCGCAGCCAATTCAACAGGATAATATCTGATCATGGCTATGGTGAACTACTCAATAAATTGCAGACAAGGAGTGAGGAGATAAAAGCTCAGTAGTGTAGAAGCCATTTGCGAATGTATACGGAGTTCATCACGCCTGACTTGTTGGGCACATTACGAGGAGGAAAGTATGAAAAATCTCAATATGTATCTGGTGTTTTTTCTGAGTCTTTGTTTTGTTGCATCCTCAGCGGTTTTCAACACGGCAATGGCTGCTAACAAAGCGGGACAATATTCCGTGTCTCCTGTTATTGGCGGTATTACCTTCGATGGAGAGCAGCATTTGGATACCAGACCTTTCTATGGAGTCAGGGGAGGGTATAATTTTACCAACGCTTTCGGTGTGGAGGCGCTATTTGATTATGCGCGTACCCAATCCACCAGAGGCGACAAAGATGTTGATTTTTTCCGGTATGGAGCTGAGATGCTTTATCACTTTATGCCTGATGCTACGCTTGTTCCCTATGTTGCCGCCGGATATGCAGGAATAAACTTTCACGCACCGAGCGGGAATGTTTTCAACTCGGTTAGGGGGGCTTTCGACTACGGTGCTGGTCTTAAATATTTTATTAATGACAATATAGCGCTACGAGGTGATGTGCGCCATCTGATATATCATTATGGTGAGACATTGCAAGCAGTTGAGTATTCAATCGGCCTCTATATCCCTTTCGGGGGTGTAAAGCCGGCGACAAAAGTGCTGGAAAAAACAGTTGAGCCGTCACCGGAAGCGGTTCAACAACAGCCTGAAGAAACACCGCTTGAAGAAATCCCGGCTACGGAGCCGCAACCTGGCAGATATAAATATTGCATTTCCCTCAATATTAATTTTGACATAGACAAGGCTAATATTCGGCCGGAATACGGCGCTGAGATTGCCAGGGTCGGTGATTTTATGAAGAAATACGACACTACCACCGCTGTGATTGAAGGTGATACCGATAATGTGGGGACGTACGAGCACAATATGGAACTCTCAAAACGTCGCGCTGAGAGTGTAGTGAATTATCTGGTCGATCATTTCGGGATTGAGCGTTCCAGACTTTCTGCCAAGGGGTATGGTTCCAGCCGTCCCATTGCCGATAATACCACTGATGAAGGCAGGCAGAAAAATCGCCGGATCAACGCGATCATCGATTGCGCTTTTGATGTGAAGGGGATCACGCCACCCGATATGCTTTGCATGTTCCTTAAGATAGAATTCGACTCGGGCAAAGCTGAGATCCTGCCAAAATATTATAGCGAAATAGACTCGGTTGGTGAATACATGAAGAAGTACCCGACAACAACTGCTCTCATCCAAGGGTATACTGATAACGTTGGTGGATATGAATTCAACATGAAATTATCACAGCGCCGTGCCGAGAATGTGGTGAACTATCTGGCGGAAAAATTCGGTATCGACCGTTCCCGCCTTACAGCAAAGGGGTACGGCTCTACCCATCGGGTTGCTTACAACAATACGCCGGAAGGACGGATGAAAAACCGTAGAATCAACGCAATTATTGGTTGCACTGTCAAGTAATAACAGGGCCGACCGGTCCACATTGTGTCCCAACTGGGTCGGTCGGCTCCAGCATGATTTTTTATAGGCATCTCAGATAAACTGAATCTCGGCCTTTCAGGTAGCGCTAAATAATACGCTGAGGTCATGATAGTTGTTTGTCCCAGTCGGAGAAATAAATGAAATATACCTGTAAACATTGTTTAGGATTGATCTTTACGATCGTAATTCTGGTCATGTCTTTGATAGTGCCTGCGCGAGCAGCCGAGATCACCCGTAGCACCCTTCAAAACGGCCTGCGGGTCGTTGTTGTCCGTAATACCCTTGCCCCAGTTGTTGCCGTCCAGCTGAATTATCTGGTCGGTTCCGTGGAGTCTCCACCCGGCTTTCCCGGCATGGCTCATGCTCAGGAGCATATGATGTTCCGTGGTAGCCCGGGGTTATCGGCCGACCAGCTTGCCACTATTATTGCTGCAACCGGAGGGGAATTCAACGCCGATACCCAACAAATGGTGACCCAGTATTTTGCCACTGTTGCTGCCGAAGATCTTGATTCCGTGCTCAATGTCGAGGCAATTCGCATGCGTGGGATTCTCGATAGCCAGAAAGGATGGATGGAGGAGAGAGGCGCGATCGAGCAGGAGGTGCAGCGGGATCTGTCGAGCCCTGAGTATCTTCTCAGTATCCGGCTTCAAGAGAAAATTTTCGCGGAAACTCCGTATGCACACGACGCTCTTGGTACCCGTTCCTCTTTTGATCAGACCACCGCAGCGATGTTGCAGAAATTTCACTCTGACTGGTACTCGCCAAATAACGCCATCCTGATTATTGTTGGCGACGTTGAGCCAGAACGAACTTTAAAAATGGTGCGGCACCTTTTCGGAGAAATCCCGGCGCATTCGGTGCCTTGCCGCCCAGAAATCAAGCTCCAGTCACTCAAGCCGGCCTTTATTGAGCTCGACTCGAATCTTTCCTATAGTCTCGCTGTAGTTGCCTATCGTTTCCCCGGTTACGAGAGCCCGGATTATGCTGCCGGCCAAGTACTGGGGGATGTGCTGTCGAGTCAGCGAGGCAATCTTTATGCTCTGGTGCCGGAGGGGAGGGCGCTCTCAGCCGGATTCGAGAATATGACGCTGATGAAAGGCGGGGTCGGGTTTGCTACGGCGGCATTTCCCCAAGGGGGCGATGGTACTGCGCTTATCGCCAAGCTTAAGGACATCATTGCCGGTTATGTTAAGAATGGCATTCCACTCGAACTGGTGACAGCAGCGAAACGGCATGAAATAGCTGATGCCGAGTTCCAGAAAAACTCAATTTCGGGGTTGGCATTTGCCTGGTCACAAGCGCTTGCTGTCGAAGGCCGGAACTCTCCAGACGACGATGTCGAGGCGATTCGCCGTGTCACTGTTGATGATGTCAATCGCGTTGCCCGTACTTTCCTTGCAAATGATACGGCGGTTACTGCGCTCCTCACCCCACATCCGTCGGGGAAACCGGTTGAGTCGAGAGGATTTAGCCGCGGTAAAGAGTCATTCGTGTCAAAAAATGTTACACCAATCAAGCTCCCACAATGGGCAGATAAACTTACCAAATCCCTGCCGAAGGTGGCCAACTCAAGAAGACCTACAGTCTTCAGATTTGTTAATGGTCTGCGCCTCATTGTCGTGCCTACTACGACAAGCGACTCTATTGGAGTCTATGGCGAAGTAAAAAACAATCCATATCTCGAAACTCCGCCTGGGAAGGAAGGGGTAAGCGAGCTGCTCGACGGGCTCTTCTCATACGGGACGACTACCCTCAACCGTCTTGACTTCCAGGCAGCTCTCGATGAGATAGCCGCCGAAGAATCAGCGGGAACCAGCTTTTCCCTGAATATTCTGAAGGCCCATTTTGCCAGGGGGGCGGAACTACTCGCCGATAACATCCTCCGCCCGGCCTTGCCAATAGATGCTTTCAAGGTAGTACAAACGGAGACCGCCGCTGCCGTGGCCGGAGAACTGCAAAGTCCTGCCTGGTTGGTTGGGCAGGCGCTCAAC
>JAQUCQ010000189.1 GCA_028686145.1 Desulfuromonadaceae bacterium
CCCATGACCGCCAAGGCCATAACACCGGCAAACGCTACACAGGGAACGATCTTGAGATTCATTCAATACCTCCATGTTAGATAATGGCAATTACCGCAAACCGGTCGCCATGGTTTCCAGTCTGGTGATCCGCTCTTCCATCGGCTGATGAGTGGAGAAGAGCGACATCAGTGATCCACCGGTGAGCGGGTTGACGATGAACATGTGGGCCGTGGCCGGCTGTGCGGCCTGCATCGGGATCATCTGCGACGCGTTGTGCAGCTTGCGCAGGGCATTGGCAAGGGCCAGCGGTCTGCCACAGATTCTGGCCCCGGTCTCGTCAGCCAGGTATTCCCGGGATCGCGAGACCGCCATCTGAATCAGCATGGCGGCAATGGGGGCGACAATAGCCATCACAAGGGAACCGATCAACCCGCCGCCCCCTTCCTCGTCATCACTTCGCCCAGCGCCAAGCATGGCTCCCCACTGGTGCATATTGCCGATCATGGAGATGGCGCCGGCAAAGGTGGCGGCAATGGTACCAACCAGGATGTCCCGGTTTTGCACATGGGCCAGTTCGTGGGCCATAACACCTTCCAGTTCCTCCGGCGAGAGAATGCGTAGTATCCCCTCCGTGGCAGCGACTGCCGCATGCTGCGGGTTGCGGCCGGTTGCGAAGGCGTTGGGGCTCTGGTCGGGGATGATATAGACCTTGGGCATCGGCAGGCCGGCACGTTGCGCCAACCGTCGGACCATTCCGTAAAAGGCGGGATGGTCGTGCTCGCCGATTTCCTGCGCCCCGTACATCCTGAGGACGATCTTGTCGGAAAACCAGTAGGAGAAGAAGTTCATGGCGGCTGCCATGAAGAAGGCGAAGACCATGCCGGTCTTGCCGCCGATGGCGCTGCCCATCATCACCATCATGACAGTCAGCAGGGAGAGAAGAAGGGTTGTCTTGAGTCTGTTCATTGTTCATTACCTCCGACGATGCTGCCAATAAAATCTTGGCTTTTTTATCGCCGGGGGTAATAAAAAAGACCTTTACCCCCGGCATGGATGCCTGGATAAAGGTCTTGTTGGCAGGTGTCTGCCCCGGTTCCGGGTCTTTCGACCGTATTGACGGAATCCGGGTCGGCCTTTTCGGGTGGCCGATAACTACTCCCCTTTACGTTGATAATAACGTAATGATTGGTGACTAAAATGTCAAGTGCTTTGATAAAGAAGGAGATGTGCCACTTGGATATGAAGAATTTATCTTGATGCAGGTCAAAGTATTACGACGAAATGCATGATATTCAGTAATCATGAGAATACTTCGTAAGGCCATAAAGAATGTCGCCATCATGATGCTGATGGTAATTCTGATTACGCCTGCCGCTGTTCATGCCCACACTCTTGAATTGCTGGGGGCTGAAACAACCCATACGGTTGGTGGCGGTTGTCATGATGCAGACCACGACGCTGACCAAGACTCGACTGGCAATCACCAGTCCGATGTCCGCTGCTGCGAACTTGATACTCCTTACGTCCTGCCGTGCTTCCAGTCCCTTGCGACTCCTGCCGTGACCGGCAGACTTACCTTATCTTTCAGCAGCAGGCAACTTGACGGTTATTTCAGAAGGATCTATAGACCTCCTCGATAACCATATTCGGTTTCACAAGGAGAAATCTGAACTGTATTGGCTTATCAATAACCAGAATCCACAGGAGATATTACATATGAAAACGATACAGATACTGAAGATAACATTGACAGGAATCGCTGCCGTCGTGGCGCTTACTTTCGCAATCCCCCAAAAGGCTGCAGCCCATTGCGACACTCTCGATGGGCCCGTTATCCAGGATGCTCATAAGGCGTTGGAGGCGAAGGACATCACCCCAGTTCTCAAATGGGTGAAAGTGAAAGATGAAAAAGCGGTCAAAGCTGCGTTTCAGAAGGCACTGTCAGCAAAAGGGGCGAACGCAGAAGCTGCCCACAACAAGTTCTTCGCTACTCTGGTGAAGATCCATCGGGCCGGTGAAGGCGCTCCCTACACGGGATTAAAGCCGGCCGGTACCGTGGAACCTGCGGTGGCCGAAGCAGACAATGCACTGGCAAGCGGCTCAGCTGATGCACTGGTAAAGCTGGTAACAGATGATATTACAGCGGGCATAAAGAAACGCTACGAGAGAACCGCTGCCACCTACAAGCACAAGGATGAAAGCGTTGCTCAGGGGCGAGAGTTCGTTGAGGCGTATGTGGAGTTCACGCATTACGTGGAAAAACTTCACATGGATGCCATCGGAAAAGGCGCTCATGGTGAGCATAAGGAACATACCAAGCAGCATGGTGACCATGCCGGGCATGGCGCAGACAAACACTGACAGGTAGACGAAAGGGGCTCATCACTGAGCCCCTTTCTGTCTTGTGTATAGGCCAGATTAAGGTACTAGGAGATCGGGACTTCGATATAAATATAGATATGGTCCGGAGAGGTGCGTCCGATATTGGAAAGCTTAACACTCCGTCGAAGTGTAACAGCCTGTTATTTCGGTGTTTACGTGCAAATCCAGGGGTGTGTTAACCTTTCTCTACTATACTCACTTGAAACGGCACTCGTTCTCAATTCAAATTCCCCTCGAAAAACAGCAGCTTCCCGGTTATCCAGAATTTCCCATCACAGTCGGTGAACATATCCGCAAGAAACGAATGGACCTTGGTCTCCTCCAGAGAGAAGTAGCAGAGATCATCGGCGTCACCGAATCATCAATCTGGAACTGGGAACACGGCACCGAACCAGAACTGCAATATAATCCAAAGATTATCAAATTTCTAGGTTATATTCCCTTCGACTGCCCGGATGACACAGTTGGGCGGCTTGGTTGGTACAAGAGAGCGATGGGGATGAATCTGGATCAACTGGGAGAAATTATGGGCCGCGACCCCGAACAGCTATCTGATTGGTTGAGTGGCCGGCATAATCCGCTCAGGAACAACCGGGAGAAGATCGAGCAGTATCTGAAAAATCAAGAAACCTTCCTTCTGCCAGAGAAGAAATAGTTGATTGTTTCTTCCGCAAAGGGAAGCTTTTCATAATTGGAACTTCCGGCACAACCCTTCATCAAAAATCATCATTGACCTTTACCAGTCCACGAATCCGTTTGGGTAGCAGGGCCAGCTTATCATCGATGTGCCTGCCGAAGGTGTAACGAACTGAATTCTCCTCGTCGTTGAAAAGTTTCACTCCGACTATGTTGGCAACCTCAAACACCAGGCCGATTTCACATTTCGGATCGCCGCGCTCGATCTTCTGCAAGGTTCTTCTGGAAATCCCCGCCCGTCCGGACAGCTCTTCCTCGGTCATCTTGCGCTCTTTCCTTCCAAGCCGGATGAGCTTGCCCAGCAGTTCTGCTGCATCTCGGGTCTGACGGAGATATGTACGGTTCACAGGAGAGGCCATAAACCACCGTTAGGCTATTATCTTACTCATAATAATACTTATTGAGTACGATAGTAACCAAATGGTGGTAATTAAGTCAAATGCTATACATTCCACAGTTCGCTTTCGCTCTATCAACACAATTGAGGTTGCAGGACATTTTTCAGTTTTACTAACGCTCGCTCTTCAATCTGACGTACCCGCTCACGTGAAATGGAAAAGTGGTCCGCAATATCTTGAAGTGTTAGAGGATCATCATTGGTGATCCTGTGTTCAACAATATATTTCTCTTTTTCGTTCAACCCCTGCAGGGCATGGGCAATTGCTTTCTTCAGTGAATGCTCCTGCTGATACTCACCGAGCATTTCTTCCTGATTCATCCGGTCGTCAGCAATAGTCTCAAGTATCGTCAGGCCATCGCCCTCAATGATTTCCTCATTGAGAGAAACTTCTCCTTTAAGCCGCTGCTCCATTTCTACGACTTCATGATCTGGTACGTGGAGCATACTGGAAACTTCAAATGCGTCGCTATCCCTGCCGGTTAACTTAAGTAGTGCTTCCTTGGTTTTGCGCAACCCATAAAACAATTTTCTTTGTGCTTGCGTAGTACCAATTTTTACCAGGCTCCAAGCGGAAACAATGTAGTTTTGAATGTAAGCACGAATCCACCATACGGCATAAGAAATCAATCGAACCCCTCTATATGGATTGAATTTACGAACCGCCATCATGAGCCCAATATTGCCCTCCTGAATCAGATCGAGCATTTTCAGGCCGTAATGACGGTATTCGGAAGCGACTTTAACCACATAGCGAAGATTGGAAGTAATGAGGGTATGAGCAGCCTCCAGATCCTTTTCCTCAAAGAACTTGACGGCGTAGTCCCTCTCTTCATCTTCTGTAAGTAAATTGAATTTGCGGATTTCGGAAAGATAGAGGGTAAGACTGTCGGAAATGATTGGCAGATTGGTAACCATGACGCACCTCCTGAAAACTTGTATCATGATTAGCACTCTATGGTGCTGACTGCTAAAAATGTAGCAAATATTTTTAGCAGTTTCAAGTAGAAAATCAATATAAGCTACATAATATCAGCGTGTTAACCTTACTAAAAAAACATCTCTTCCCCCCTTGATTTTTTGAAAACAGGAATTATTTATTGATCAGAAAGTCACACATCGAAAGGAGGTAATCCACATGGCAACCTGGGATGTATTCAAAGAACTGGACACACTGAGAAGGGAGATCGATGAAGCTTTTCGTGGCGCTGGTTACAGCCGTCCATTTGGCCCGACATTCCTTTCGCCGGTAACAACCCGCCGCTTCCCGCTGGTTAACTTCAGCGAGGACGAAGGGCATGTCTATATTGAGGCACTGGTTCCCGGCGTAGATCCAAAGGATGTCGATCTGTCCGTACTACGGAACACTGTCACCATTAGTGGCGAGCGCAAACCGTTTGTCGAAACGGAAGGCCAGATCGTGCATCGCTCGGAACTCGGCTCCGGCAAGTTCTCCCGCACGTTGGAACTGCCGGTCGACATCGACCCTGAGAAGATTTCGGCCCAGTGCAAAGACGGTATCATGCAGATAACACTGGCCAAGGCAGAACATGCCAAGCCGAAAAAAATCGAAATCAGACTTTCGTAATCACACAGACCACTTGGAAAGGAGGTAATTATCATGGCAGCAAACAGCTTGACCGAAAGAAATGATGAACGGAATGTTCAGGCTCGTGAAGAAACACGGTCGAATGAGAAATATATCCGCCCGGCGGTGAATATCATCGAGACCGAAGAAGGACTTGTCCTTACCGCAGATATTCCCGGTGCATCCAAGGAAGCTCTCGATGTCAACGTCGAAAAAGGCATCCTGACCATCACTGCGCCGGCCCAGCATACCACGCAGGGAACCTCTGCATATCGTGAATTCGAACTGGCCAGTTACTACCGGCAGTTCACGATTCCTGAAAGCCTCGACCATGAAAAAGCAAAGGCAGAGTATGTCAACGGTATTCTGACCATGAAGGTGCCTAAGGCGGAGGTCGCCAAACCAAAACGGATTTCCGTACAGGTCGGGTAAGGAAGGAGCATTAACGGGAGGTGATCACAATGTCTAACCTGTTGCCTGAAAGATGGAGTGAGGCGCTGGAGCGGGTTAACGACAAGATCGGCCATTTCCTGACCAAGGTGGCGCCATGGAAGAAACAGGAACAGTCACCTGAAAGGATAACAACCGATACCCTTCCAGCATTCCTGAAACTTGGTGGTCCGCTGTTGGACATGCATGAGACCCCTGAAGAACTGATTATCAGGGCAGAAGTACCGGGACTGAATAAAGATGACTTTTCAGTCGAGCTTGTCGGCAGGCGGTTAACAATACATGGAGAGAAGAAAATCGTACGAGAACAGAAAGGGGGTGATGGGTGCCTTATTTCAGAACGCAGGTACGGCAGTTTTTCCCGCAGCATCTCGCTGCCGTACGAGATAGATGATAAGACCATTAAAGCGGACCTCAAACACGGGGTCCTCACGGTCCGGCTCCCCAAGCCGGAAAAGGCACAGCATACCCGCTATCGGGTGCCTGTCTCCTGAACCAGCAGATTGTACCGAGGGCCGCTTCAGCGGCCCTTACTATTTCGGCAGGGTAATAATGGCAGGTGAACGTTATGAACAACTACCAGGACTACTACAAAACACTCGGCGTCGAGAAAAAAGCCACTCAGGATGAAATCCAGCGGGCGTATCGCAAGCTGGCTCGCAAATACCATCCTGACATAAATAAGGAAAGCACTGCCGAGGAAAAGTTCAAACAGCTCAATGAAGCCTACGAGGTCCTGGGTGACCCGGACAAAAGAGCCAAGTATGATCAACTTGGCAGCGGTTGGAATGGGCAATTTTCCAATCAGAGCTATCAGGATGGCGAAAATGTCCGATACCATTTTTCCAATGCCGACCCGGGTCAGTTCAGTGACTTCTTCCAGAACCTGTTCGGTGGTGGCGGATGGAACTTCACGGAGGAGAGCACTTTTCCGGGTGGCGGAGTCAGGCGACGTCGAGGGCGCGACCATGAAACCGCCATCAACATATCATTGGCTGATGCCTATCATGGCGCAAAGAAGAGCATCGAACTGGAGCGGGCTGAACCGGGCGGTGACGGCAGGCCGACCAGAACCAGGCGCAGCTATGATATCACCATCCCCCAAGGAGTGACTGATGGCTCCTTGATCCGCCTGGCTAAC
>JAQUCQ010000190.1 GCA_028686145.1 Desulfuromonadaceae bacterium
GAGTCGGACAGAAGATTCATTGTTGATGCACTCGGTTCAGGTGCCAAGGGATATGTCTTGAAGGAATCTGTGTTTGCCGAACTGGTAACTGCCATCCACACGGTGGTCGATAATGAGACCTATCTTGGCCCCCGGATAACGGAAATGATTGTTAAAGACTACATCCAAAGGATACCAGACAAGTTGCCGTTGACATTCGAATTACTGACAACACGCGAGCGTGAAATCATCCAGATGATTGCTGACGGCCAGAACTCAAAAGAGATAGCTCATCATTATGGCGTAAGTACTAAAACCATCGAAGTCCATCGCCACAATATTATGAAGAAACTGAATCTCAGTAGTGTGGCGTCTCTTACTAAATATGCCCTGCGTGAAGGCTTAACGTCCTCCTTCTGAAAACTGTGTCCCCTGTTTTCAGAAGGTAATAAATAGTCAAAGTAATCTGATGATTTTTGGTTGGGTGAATGCTATAGTTTGCAGAAATAATACAAAATTCCAAGATAAGGCATAAATAATGGCGCAACAAACGATTTATCTGATAGGGGCCGGTTTTACCGGTTGGGATGGCTTCCCGGCCAAGGCGCTGGATATTATCGACAAGGCCGACATCATGATCGGCCATCAGCGTCACCTGGAAATCTTTCCAAATTTCACGGGTGAGAAAAGAGAGCTTGGCAGCCTCCCGGAGCTGATCGATTTTCTCAAAAATACAGATCAGCGCATTGTGCTTCTTGCTTCGGGGGATCCGACCTTTTTCGGCATTTCCCGCTTCCTGTTGCGCAACCTCCCTAAAGAACGCATCGAGATTTTTCCCAATGTAACCAGCATGCAGTACGCTTTTGCCCGCATCAAAGAACCATGGGATGACGGCATATTTGTATCAGTGCATGGCCGCGGCATGAATCAGGCGATAGATAAGATTATTGCCGCCGAAAAAGCCTGCGTTCTGACCGACAAGATAAATACTCCTGCTGCCATTGCCACCGAACTGATTGAGCGGGGTGCCGAAGGATACGAAGCCTGGCTTTGCGAAGACCTGGGTATGCCGTGCGAGAAATTTACCAAAACGACCGTACGCGGGCTTCAGGATATTGAAGCGTCTGAGTTGAACATTCTGATTCTTATCCGCACCTATGAGCCTAACCTCGTTCATTATCCTCTGATCGGCATTGACGATGAAGAGTTCCATACCTCGAAAAAACTGATTACCAAGCAGGAAGTACGGGCGGTCACCTTGGCTAAGCTTCAGTTGCAAGATGATCTGGTGCTCTGGGACATTGGCGCAGGCAGCTGTTCCGTATCAATCGAAGCCTCCAACCTGATGCCTGACGGCCGTATTTTTGCCGTGGAAAAGAACCAGCAATGCGTCGGATTTATCAACGAAAATCTGAAAAAATTCTGTGCGCGCAACATTAAACTGATCGAGGCGTATGCGCCGGACGGGCTGGATGATCTTCCTGATCCGGACCGTGTTTTCATCGGCGGGGCCGGCGGCAAGCTGGATGAGATCATCGACGTCGTATCCCAGCGACTGAAGCCTGATGGGGTCGTGGTGATCAATGCCGTGACTCTTGATACGCTCACCAGGGCGGTGGAGTTTCTTGAAGACCATGGCTTTACCGTTGAAGCGACATGTATCAATGTTGCAAAAACGCGTAACCTGACCGAATACAAAATGTTTGAAGCCCAGAACCCGGTATACGTGATTTCCGCCCGCAAGGGTGGTGAATAGTGGCTTCTGTTTATGCTGTCGGAGTCGGGCCGGGCGATCCGGAACTGCTGACCCGCAAGGCCGAACGGATTCTGCGGAGTGTCGATGTGATCCTGGCCCCGGTATCAAATCCATCCGAAGCCAGTGTCGCGCTGAGTACGATCAGGGAATTTATCGACGAGAGCCGCCAAGAGATCATTGTTCACCAATTTCCAATGACTTCGGATCGGTCACGCCTGGTTCCGGCCTGGCAGGAAGCAGCAGCACTGATTGCCGCTCATGCAGAGGGGGGACGTTCTGTCGCCTTTATTACTATTGGCGACCCGTTGTTCTATTCGACCTTCATCTATCTGCTACGTATTCTGAGTGAACGGTGGCCGTTGATACCGATTGAAATCATACCCGGCATATCGAGCATTAATGCCGCCGCTGCCCAGGCGGCCATCCCTCTGGTGGAGGGTAATGAAAAAATGGTTGTGATACCTGCTACTGCCGGGATAGAGCAGATACAAGCCGCTCTGGAAGCCTATGAAACAGTCGTGCTGCTGAAGGTAAAACCGCTTTTCCCCGTGATTATGGATCTTCTCCGTAAAACCGGCAAGGAACAAACCACAGTCTTTGTCGAGCGGGTGGGCTCTCCCCATCAACAGGTGTTGACCGAATTCAGCCAGATCGCTGCCCATTCACCGGATTATCTGTCGCTGCTGATTATCAAGTAACGTTATCTCTTCTCAATCGATTAAAATAAAAAGTCCGCCCAGCCACTGCAATGCAGGGTTGAACGGACTTTTTATGTGATGCTTAAAATGAGTGCGTTAGATGGTCAGATATTCCTAACCCAGAACCGCATGAGCTGCAGCCAGGCGAGCGATTGGAACCCGGAACGGTGAGCAGGAAACATAATCAAGTCCGGCGTTGTGGCAGAAAATGACTGACGATGGGTCGCCGCCATGCTCACCGCAGATGCCGAGCTTAATGCCAGGGCGGGTGGTGCGTCCCAACTCGCATGCCATCTTGACCAGTTTGCCGACGCCGTTCTGATCAAGAGACACGAAAGGATCTTCAGGAAGGATATTGTTGTCGACATAAAACGGCAGGAACTTGCCGGCATCGTCACGTGAGAGGCCAAAAGTTGTCTGCGTCAGGTCATTGGTGCCAAAAGAGAAAAACTCGGCTTCCACCGCAACTTCATCGGCGGTCAGGGCGGCACGCGGCAGCTCAATCATTGTGCCGATCAGATATTCTACTTTGCAACCGTAGTGGGCGATGGTCTCGTCACAAATGGCAATTGCATTCTTTTTGAGAACCGCCAGTTCCTTGGCTGTTGCGATCAACGGAATCATGATTTCAGGAACGATACTGAAGCCTTCATTTTTGACCAGTTCGCATGCCGCTTCCATGATGGCCTTGACCTGCATATTGTAAATTTCCGGATAGGTGATGCCGAGACGACAGCCGCGGTGTCCCAGCATCGGGTTGAACTCGTGCAGCGACTCAATTTTATGTTTGAGGGCGCTGACCGGCACCTTCATAGTTTTGCACAGCTCCTCGATATCTTTGTCTTCTTGTGGCAGGAACTCGTGCAGCGGCGGGTCGAGCAGGCGAATGGTGACCGGTAACCCTTTCATTTCACGGAACAGGCCGATGAAGTCACCTTTCTGCATCGGGAGAATCTTTGCCAGGGCAAGTTCGCGCCCTTCGACATCTTCGGACAGAATCATCTCACGCACGGCAGCGATTCGCTCCGCATCAAAAAACATATGCTCGGTGCGGCAGAGGCCAATACCTTCGGCCCCGAACTGGCGGGCCACTTTTGCATCATGCGGCGTATCGGCATTGGCTCGAACCTTCAGGCGACGGATACCATCAACCCACCCCATCAGGGTAGCAAAATCACCGGTCAACTCCGCAGACACAGTCGGTACTGCGCCGAGTATAACTTCTCCCAGTGTCCCGTCCAGCGTAATCATGTCCCCTTTTTTGACAACAACGCCGTTTTTGGCAGTAAAGCAATGGTTAGCATAATCAACTTTGATATCTCCACAGCCGGCCACACAACACTTGCCCATGCCTCGAGCAACAACTGCTGCATGCGACGTCATGCCGCCGCGAGCAGTCAGAATCCCTTGGGCAGCGTGCATACCGTGGATGTCCTCAGGCGAAGTTTCAACACGCACGAGAATCACTTTGCGGCCGGTTTTCGCTTCAGATTCGGCTTCATCTGCGGTAAATACAACCGTGCCTGAGACAGCTCCTGGAGATGCCGGCAATCCTTTGGCAATAACATTTTTTACCGCTTTGGGGTCAAGTGACGGGTGCAGCAGCTGATCAAGCTGCTCGGGTGCGACACGTTTTACGGCTGTTTTTTCATCAATCAGCCCTTCAGCAACCATATCCACTGCGATTTTGATGGCGGCAGATGCGGTTCGCTTACCATTACGGGTCTGCAGCATGAAGAGCTTGCCTTTTTCGATCGTAAACTCTATGTCCTGCATATCCTTGTAATGTTTTTCGAGGATTGACCGGATGGAAGCCAACTGCTGGTAGCACTCCGGCATTACCTCTTCCATCGGCGGCAACGTCGTGGCTTTGGCGCGGTTGATCGGTTGCGGAGTGCGGATGCCGGCAACGACATCTTCACCCTGAGCATTAACCAGATATTCGCCATAAAAATAATTTTCACCGGTAGAGGGGTCGCGAGTAAATGCCACACCGGTGGCACAATCATCGCCCATGTTTCCATAGACCATTGACTGGACGTTGACGGCTGTACCCCATTCAGCCGGGATATTATTCAGGCGGCGGTATGTGATAGCGCGTTGATTCATCCACGAACCAAACACAGCACCGATCGCTCCCCATAATTGATCCTGTGGATCTTCGGGGAACGCCACGCCGAGCTCTTCCTTTATTTTAACTTTGAAAGCGCTGACCAGACCCTTCCAGTCTGCTGCGCTCAAATCCGTATCGAGGTGAACGCCACGCTCTTCCTTTTTTTGCTCCAGCAGGTGTTCAAGGGATTGTTTGTCCATTCCCATGACGACATCGGAATACATCTGGACAAAACGGCGGTAGGCATCGTACGCAAATCGTTCATCACCGCTCTGGGCTATAATGCCCTGCACTGTAATGTCATTGAGACCAAGGTTCAAAACGGTGTCCATCATGCCCGGCATGGAAGCACGGGCACCGGAACGGACTGAAACGAGCAGTGGATTGACAGGATCACCGAACTTCCGACCCATCAGAGCTTCAACCTGAGATAGATGGACGGCAACTTCTGCTGCCAGCGAGGTGGGGTACTTACTGTCATTTTTGTAAAACTCGGTACATACTTCCGTACTTAGAGTGAATCCGGGCGGAACTGGAAGACCGATACTGGACATTTCGGCCAGATTGGCTCCTTTGCCTCCCAGAAGATTTTTCATATCGGCCCGACCTTCAGCCTGACCATTCCCAAAGAAATACACAAACTTCTGCGCCATTGTACTGCCTCCTCTTTCGTAGATGATTCATGCGTGCTTTACAGGCACTAAAAACATTTATTTATAATTAAAATAATAGTTTAGAGGATCAGACTATAGCGCAGATTTAAAAAATATCAACCATATTGTGCGAAATATTTTATTATTTGGTATCCCAACTGGTGATATCAGCATTCTTCCCTTCCCCACCTTTGGCACCATCAGAGCCGTATGAGTAGAGGTCGTAGTCGCCGTGTTCTCCAGGGGAAAGGTACAGGTAGTCGTTGCCCCATGGATCCTTGGGAACCGTTTTTTTCTCCAGATAGCCTTCTTCCTTGTAGTTTTTTGGTATCACGCCAACAGTCGGCTTTGTAACAAGCGCGCTCAGCCCCTGCTCTGTAGTCGGATAGTTCCCATTGTCAAGCTTGTAAAGCTTGAGAGCTGTCTCGATATTTTTGATCTGAACATGGGCGTCGGTGATCTTGGCATCATCCGCGCGTCCCATCAGCTTTGGAGCGACCAGTGCTGCCAACAGCGCCAGTATGACAATTACGACCATGATCTCAATCAACGTAAAACCTTTTTTATTTTTTACCAGCTGCATGTCGATGTATTCCCCCTGCGTGGATTGTATAACTTTTAAAGTTTACTCAATTGATCAACTGTATGGCAAGCTCTTTCGGCGTTGACGATTGCTTCAAATAAGTTTAGCTTCGCTTCAATTGCGGCATAAAATTCTGCCATGCTCCTAGTAAGGATTACTATATTCAATATTAATAGGTAGTTATAATTATTCTTGCGGATTGGTATTCAATATGCTAAATCATTGACAAATAGGAAAATCAGGACATAATTAAAAAGATTACGTCTGCGTTATAGCGCAGAAATAAACCAACAAGGAGAAAATCAGATGAAAAAGATCAGCGCAGTAGTAGCAATGTTTGCGGTCACCGCTTTCGCCGGAGCATCCTTTGCAGCCGATGTAATAGAGTTGCCGGCATCCTTTGGTGCGGTATCATTTCCCCACAAGATGCATCAGGAACTGCTGAAAGATTGCAAAAAGTGCCCTGAAGGCGCTCCTGGTAAAATTGCCGGATTCGGTAAGGCTTGGGCTCACAAAACCTGTAAAGGGGGCCACACTGAAATGAAGAAGGGCCCGACGAAATGTAAAGAGTGCCACAAAAAATAAGCTGCGAAATCTTTTGAGTAATAGGTAATCAGGGGGGGCATACCACATGCCCCCTTTTTTTTATCCTGCTATGCTGAAGCAATCACCCTGTTTAATCAGAAAGCCCTCTTGTTGCAACGCTTCAAGGTTCCGTTCCACGGCTTCATGCTCTGCTGCCACAATCTTGATCAATTCTTCCCGCGTTATCCCTGGCTGTACCATTATCTCCCGCAATAAGCGGCTGCGCATCTGCCTGGTGGAACCTTCAAAGCGACTTTGC
>JAQUCQ010000191.1 GCA_028686145.1 Desulfuromonadaceae bacterium
ACCAAGTGTAGCAGCAACCAGCGCTTGAGTTTCGCCGCGGGTAAAGAGCGCCGAACCATGAACGCGGGGAAGAAACCCGGTTTCAGTGCTGATAGGGCGGATAGTGTTGGTCGTACGGCCATCAATACGGATACCGGTATCAAGGACATCAGCGCGTACACGGTCATACTCGAAATCGCCCAAAAACGCTTTGATCTGTTTGGCTGAACCTTCAAACTCAGCGGCAAGAGCTTCAATCGTTTCAGCCTTGATCAGCTCAATCTGGTCATGACGTTCATTTTTTGCCTTGAGTTTAACCGCCTCACCAATACGATTGTAGGCTAACTCCTTAACTCGTGCCAGCAGGACTTCATCAACAACCGACTCCTTAACAGCGCGTTTTGTCACTCCTGCCAGTTTCTGCAGTTTTTCTTGGGCTTCAATAAGCGGCAGCATTGCCTCTTTGGCAAAAAACACCCCTTCCAGCAGATCAGCTTCGGATACAAATTTAGCTTCGCCTTCAACCATGATTATTGCGTCGCGACTTGCAGCAACAACAATTTCAAGATCACTTTTTTCAAGTTCTTCAGCAGATGGATTGCAGATAAATTGACCATCTACACGGGCTACTTTGGCACCGGCAATAGGTCCGTTGAAGGGAATGTCGGAGATCATCAGTGCTGCAGAAGCTCCCAGCATTGAGAGAATCCCGGGATCATTATCTTGATCGGCGGAAACAACAGTTGCAATTATCTGAGTATCATTCAGAAATGTTTCCGGAAAAAGCGGGCGAATCGGACGGTCGATAAGACGGCAGGTAAGTGTTTCAGGATCGGAAGGACGTGCTTCACGTTTGAAAAAGCCTCCCGGGATCTTGCCGCCAGCATATGCCTTTTCGGTATAATTAACAGTAAGCGGGAAAAAATCCTGCCCTTCTTTCGCTTCTTTTGCTGCAACAACGGTTACGAGCACGACCGTATCACCACAACTGACGACTACCGCTCCACTGGCCTGTTTTGCCATTTTGCCGGTAGACAGCGTAATCGTTCTGCCCCCAAACTCAACCTGAACATTTTGTTCCATACTATATTCTCCTCTTCGGTTGCGTTGGGGCCGTCGTTACAACCTCTGCGGCTGACTTACCACAGGAGTTCCAACCACGTCCCCAACAAATATAAAAAGGGCCGCAAAGCCCTTTTCTTAAATGAGCATACAGTAAACAGAGCGGCGGTATACCTGCATTTACAGATATACCGCCTGCTACTATCTACGAATGCCGAGACGTTCAATAACTGTTTTGTATCTGGCCAGCTCTTTGCCTTTCAGATAATCCAGCAAGCGCCTTCTCTGGCCAACAAGCTTAAGAAGACCACGACGGCTATGGTGATCTTTCTTGTGAATTTTGAAATGCTCGGTCAGATAGGTGATCCGCTCGGTCAGAATTGCGATCTGCACCTCTGGTGAACCTGTATCGCTCTCATGCTTCTTGAATGCATTGATTATTTCTTGTTTTTTATCGGTTGCCAGCACTGTCTACTCCTCCATGAAACTGATTGATGAGATTACGAAATCAGGGGGGGAACCCCGAAACGTATATAACTGAGTTGTAATGAGTATCACAGCGACAACTCATTTGTAAAGTACTAACTTACATAAAAACACGCTGCAAAACAATGGCCGCACAGGGATCCTCACCTGCAACCAGCCTGGCAACGGCAACCAAAATCCCGTTATGGGAAAGGCGCACCATTTCCGTTCCAGGCGGGATAGAATCGCCTTGAACACTTGTGTCATTCCAGAGCGGAGAGCGCCCAAAAGATACTTTTGCCAAACCAGAATCAGCAAGCGGTACATCAAATAGATGTTCCAACGCGCTGAAAGGTGAGGTACAGAGAGACGACAAGCACTGTTCATCTGCCGTACTTTGCAACGACTCCAGTGTATGAGCGGCACTGATTACAAAGGGGCCGCTGGCAGTTCTGCGTAATTCCTTCAGTGCGGCACCGCAGCCTAGCGTGGCGCCAATATCGTCAGCCAGTGTGCGAACGTAGGTACCCCGTGAGCAAGTGACTCTGATTGACACAAAAGGCAGGATAAAAGAAAGAAGCTCGATGGAATGGATATCCACCGGACGGGCGGCACGTTCGACCACCTCCCCCATCCGGGCTAATTTATAGAGAGGTTGCCCGGCCTGCTTTATTGCAGAATACATCGGAGGTATCTGAAGAAGAGGGCCTGTAAAACGTTCAAAAACGCCCAGCAGTTGCTGCTTCGAAACAGAATCAAACTTGCTCTCACGCAATACTTTACCGGTCATATCAAGAGTGTCGGTTGCTACCCCAAGCTGCATCAGCGCTTCGTAACATTTGACACCCTCATTCAGAAACGGAATAGCTTTGGTCCCGTCATTAACCGCTATCGGCAGAACGCCGGTAGCAAAAGGATCGAGAGTACCGGTGTGTCCAACCTTTCTGGTCCCCAGAATACGGCGCACCCGGCTTACCACATCATGCGAAGTAATACCAGCCGGCTTGTCGATAACTATAAAGCCGTTAATCAAAGAGACTTTTCCACTATGTTGTACACAATAGACTTAACTTCATCCAGCGTCCCATCAATGGTGCATCCGGCAGCATTATGATGACCGCCGCCGCCGAGAACCGCCGAAAATGCGGCAACATTCACTTTCCCTTTCGAACGGAAACCTACCTTAAATTTCTTTTCTCCCAGCTGTCTGAAAAATACTGCAACTTCAACACCTCGAATGGAGCGCGGATAATTGACAAAACCATCCGTTAATTCGGCATCTGCCCCGGAAGCCCTGTACATATCCTGCGTCACCGTAACGGAAGCAGCCAGCCCATCTTTAAAAACCTCAAGAGTAGGCAGACATTTTGCCAATAGCTCAAGGCGTCTTTGCGGCTGGTTTTCATAGAGCTGCTCTGCAACATTCCAGGCATTCACCCCACACTCAATCATTTCTCCGGCTACGGAAAAGGCCTCACGGTTGGCATTCGAATAGCGGAAGGAGCCAGTATCGGTGATAACCGCGACATAAATACAGATAGCTGTTTCACGGTCAAAGCTATAGCCGAACGCATTAATAATGCGGTACACAAGTATGCCGGTTGCCGCCGCCTGAGTATCAATAAGGTTATAGTCACCAAAAGAATCGCAGGAAAGATGGTGGTCAAGATTGATAGTCGTGGTGACTCGTAAGAAATCACAGAACTCTTTACCGGCCCGCTTCCGTTCGCCAATATCAAGTACGAAAGCAACGTCATAATGCTTATCAGGAATATGCGCAAGAGCAGAATCTGCAGCGGGAAGAAATGTATACAAATCGGGGACAGGATCCTGATAGTGCACGGTTACGTCTTTACCGATTTTGCGCAGAAACGATGCCAGAGCCAGAGAGGATCCTACTGCGTCTCCATCCGGACCTTCATGGGAGGTAATTAGAAATGAAGCGTTGGTGCGAATAACTTCAATTATCTGCTGAACTGTTTCCGTCATGCTCAGTGTGTATCTCCTTAAGAAGAGATTCTATCCGACTGCCGTAATCGAGGGATTTATCGTATTTGAAAACAAGTTCCGGCGTATGACGAATCGTAAGTTTTTTGCCGATATCACGACGAATAAATCCTTTTGCGCTGTTCAGTCCGGCTTCCGTCTCTTTCTTAACCGCATCATCACCTATTACGGTAAAATAGATGCGGGCGAGGCTCAGATCGTCCGTAACTTCAACTCCGGTAATAGTAACAAAACCGATCCTCGGGTCATTAAGTCCTCGGGAAAGAATGGTGCAAACAATCTCATGTATGGTTTCAGCAACCTTGTCCGAACGCTTGTGCTGCATAGATGTCCTCAAAGGCACGGGAAAACGTAGTCAGGCTTCAGCATTTTACTGTTGCCTGTAGTCTGGCTACGATCTCCTCGCCCCTACAGTTTGGTAGCAATTTTTTCCATTTCAAACGCTTCGATAATATCGCCAACTTTGATATCGTTGTAATTCTCAAGCCCGATGCCGCATTCATACCCGGAGGCAACGTCTTTGACGTCATCCTTAAAACGACGTAGCGATGACATTTTACCTTCATAAATCACCACATTGTCTCGTAATAAGCGAACCTGGGCATTACGGACCATTTTGCCGTCGGTAACGTAACAGCCGGCAACATTACCGAATTTGGGAACACTGAAGACATCCCTGATTTCAACCCGACCAAGGAATTTCTCCTTAAAGGTCGGATCAAGCAGGCCTTCCATGGCTTTTTTAACATCTTCAACCGCATCGTAGATAATGCTGTAGAGCCGTATATCAACGCCTTCACGTTCCGCATGCCCCTGTGCCTTAACTTCAGGCCGGACATTAAAGCCGATAATGACGGCATTTGAAGCTGCGGCCAGATTAACGTCCGTCTCGGTAACCGCACCGACAGCAGAGTGGATCACGTTCAGGCGTACCGCTTCAGTCGAGAGTTTACGCAGAGTTTCACTGACGGCCTCGACAGATCCCTGGACATCGCCTTTTACAACGACATTAAGGTCTTTGACTTCGCCGCTCTGAATTCGTTTATATAGGTCGTCAAGCGACAATTTAGTATGTTTGGCAAATTCGACTTCACGCTGTTTGATCTGGCGTAATGTGGCGATTTCCTTGGACTGTTTTTCGTCTTTCATAGCCACAAAAATATCACCTGCATCCGGCACACCGGATAAGCCAACCAGCTCAACCGGCATTGATGGCCCGGCTTCAGTAACTTTTTCACCGCGATCATTTTGCATCGCTCTTACACGTCCCGAATGAACACCCACAACACAATAATCACCGGTTTTTACGGTTCCTTCCTGTACCAGCACAGTAGCAACCGGACCTCGGCCTTTATCAAGTTTACCCTCGACAATGGTTCCTTTGGCTAATTTATTAGGATTAGCCGTTAACTCCATCAGATCAGCTTGCAGGAGAATCATTTCCAGCAATCCATCCAAGTTAAGGCGTTGTTTAGCTGAGACCTCCACCATCGTTACATCGCCGCCCCACTCTGATGAGACAAGGCCCTGTTCGGTCAATTCTTGTTTAACCCGATCCGGCTTGGCACCAGGCTTGTCGATTTTATTTATAGCGACAATGATAGGGACTCCGGCAGCTTTGGAGTGATTGATAGCTTCTTTGGTCTGCGGCATAACCCCGTCGTCAGCTGCAACAACGAGAATAACAATGTCGGTGACCTTGGCGCCACGAGCACGCATAGCGGTAAACGCTTCATGTCCTGGAGTATCGAGAAATGTTATCTTGCGGCCATTCAGCTCAACGTCATATGCACCGATGTGCTGGGTGATCCCGCCTGCTTCACCGGCAATGACATTGGCTTCACGAATTGCATCAAGCAGAGAAGTTTTACCGTGGTCAACGTGCCCCATAATCGTCACAACAGGTGGTCTTTTAACAAGTGTTTCCGGTGCATCAACCGTGGACTCAAGGATTTCATCCAGGTCTACCGCTACGTTTTCAACTTCATAATCATACTCAGAAGCCAAAATAACCGAAGTATCATAATCAAGCTGATGGTTAATTGTAACCATCATGCCCATCTTCATCAGCGACTTTATAAGATCGTTTGCCTTAATGCCAAGACGTTTGGCAAGCTCACCAACCGAGATGCTTTCCGAAATCTTGATAATACGCTTAATCGCCTTCGGTACGGTAATTTCCGTCTTTTTGGTATCAGTAATCCGTTCTCTTCCGCCGCGTTTCTTTGACCCCTTATAAACCGGGTCAAAGGCACGTTCGCGTTTTTCAATAATTTCATTCTTGCGTGGTTGCTCTTTTTTCTTGGCTGGTGGCGCCCCCTTCTTGGCACCTTTACCCGCATCACCGTAACCAGGACCATCCTTCTTCCCGCCACGTCGATTATCGCCACCCGGGAGTGCAGCCGGAGCAAGCTGTACCTGTTTCATGCGTGAACGATCAAGCTCAACAGCTGGAGCAGACGGTGCCGCAGACACAGGCCGTTTCTGGTCATATCCTGATGATGGTCGGCGTGTATCGGTACCAGGTGCCGGCCTTCTCTGATCAGTTGCAGAGGGGGCAGGCCTTCGCTGTGGAACCGCTGAATCCTGTGCAGGCCGTTGAGGAGCAGTTCGAGGCGTAGCAGGGGCATCTTTTGTTACAACTCGTGTCGGACGATTTGTAACTCCGGGAATCTCCATCATACCAAGAATCCTGGCTTGGTTTGGCCCCGCTTTCACGGGCTCAACCACTTTTACCGGTTCTGCAATCGTTTCAGGAGGTGCGATGATAACTGCAACAGCCTCTTTATGTATTTCCTCGCTTGAGGTAACCACCGCAACAGGTGGTTCCGCAGGCGGTGTTTCCACCGGAGGGGGAGTAACAGAAACCGGGGGCTGAACAGATGCCGGTTCAACGGCAACCACTGTTTCAGCTTCTTCGGCGACCGGGACTACCTTGGCGCGCCGCCGAATGATATTTGAGGCAACCCTGACTTCATTTGTACCGGTATCTTTCGGCTGGGGGGCTGTCAAGCGCGCAACGACACCCTCATCAACCTGCGATGTAGCCGTTTTTGCGTCAACACCAATTTCTTTTAGTCTGGCGATCGCATCCTTGGGCTCGAC
>JAQUCQ010000192.1 GCA_028686145.1 Desulfuromonadaceae bacterium
AGACTTTCAGGTCCAGAGAAAGAATGTTGCGTGAAAACAGCGTACCATCGTAGGGAGAGGGATTAACCGATGAGGTCTGCCCCTGGGGACCAAGCTGCAAACCGGTGAATCCGAGGGAGCGCGCAAACAAAGCCAGGGCCTGGCCACCATCTCCGTAAGGACTGCCACGTCCGGTATCTTCGCTTTCAATGCCGGGAAAACTGGCATCATGCACCGCCAGAAGTAAATCTGTTTTGTCCAGCCGCCGCAATGCTTCACAAATGGCTGCATCGGGCTGGAAATCGGCGGTTTTCATAAAAGTAGTCATAAGTTGTTGTCCATATTCAGATGTTTTCACCAGTTACCGAAATATATTACAGTATCCATGTTGAACCTAATCTCCATCACTTTTTCCCCTCCCTGGCCACCAGCGGTCAATGAGGTCTGCAGCCGCGTCTTTGCCGCCAAGTCCAAAGGCCAACGCCAGGGCAAACACGATCCCGGCCAGGATAATGAGGAAACTCTGCCGGACAATATCCCCTCCAACTTTCACTTGATCCAGCGCAATCAGCACGACAAAAGTCATGATGGCGTACTGCGCCAGTTTGCCCAGCACCTCAGCGTCCTGAATGGCAATGTTTTTACAGTACGTGATGACGGCATTACCGACAAAGCGCGCAAAGTATGCGCCAATGGCAAGAATCAGAATAGCTACAATGACCTTGGGCACAAACAACACTACCTCGCCAAGGAGTCCGGTGATATAGGTGAGTCCTATGCTGTTGCAGCCGATAATGAGGGCAGCCAAGATAACCAGCCAGTAGATCAGGAGTCCGAAGATACCGGTTGTATCGGTTTGAATTCCTCCCTGGTTCAAAAATTCTTCCATTCCGGCACGTTCGGTGAGAACGTTGAAATTAATTGCGCGCAGGGCCTTGATGACCGTAAACCTCGCCACCTTTGCCAACAGCCAACCCACGATCAGCACCCCGAGTGCCAGCGCGAGCTTGGGCAGAAACCCGGCTATATGGAGCAGAAAAACCCGTATAGGTTCGAGCATAATATCGACTTTTTCCATATCAGTCTCCTTTTGGGTGCATCACGTTGTCGGCCCCGATATCTGGAATGATTCCACAGAGCGCCAGCACACCTTGTAGCGGAACGTTGATCCAGTCAGGCCGGTTGCCTATCTCGTAGCGCACCTCGTACAGTGCCTTTTCAAGTTCGAACAGCTCTATCAATCCCTGCACTTCGGAAAAAGCCCCGTACAAGCTGCTATTGCGTGTAGTTTCGCCATATGCATTGAGAAATATTTCCCGGGCTTCACGAGCCCATCCGCACGCAAGCGGCGAGATCCGGGACCGGTCAGCATCTGTGTAGGTATCGCGTAGCACAGCACTCCAACAGGCGTAATCAAAAGAGCGCAACATGGCAGCAACATCACGCAGGGATGAATGCTTGGCACGACGTTCAGGCAGCGGTCGTGACGGCTCACCCTCAAAATCAATGATTATGAAATCGTTATTGCTTACCAGCACCTGGCCAAGGTGGTAATCTCCATGGTAGCGGGTCTTGACACATGGGCCCATTGGCATCTCGCATAACTCAATCCGTGTCAACAGCAGTTGCCGCTGCTTCAGTAATGTATGTACGTTGGCCAGCACCAGTTCTGGAAATTGGCCCTGGTGCTGTTCCAGCAGTCCGAGAGTAGCAAGCGCATCGTCGTGTACACGTTGTTTCCAATGTGTTAAGTCCTCTGGTATAAGCGGTTCCGGATCGAAAGCCGGGTCGCCCGTGCGCAGCGCAAGAGCCATGTGTAATTCCGCTGTGCGAGTGCCAAGGGTATGTACAAGAGACAGGTAGGCACCGTGAATATCTGCAGGTGTTTCGGTGGCAACAGTAAGTTGGCTTTCCAAATAGCGCTCCAGGTAGTCGAGCGTGTACGACCAACCATCCCCCTGATTCACAACATGGCCCTGCAAGAGCGCCAGACTTATTGGCGTACCGTCAGCGGCAATGTACTCCATCGCTCCCGCAACGGGCACGCAGTTAGCAAAATTTGCGACCTCGGTAAGGAAGCGGCCAACCTCAAATTCCGGGTTTACGCCGGCACGCAGATGCCGGTATCCTTTGAGAAACAGGCGCTCGCCCAGTGTTACCACTGTATTGCTCCCCTGGAATTTCGGACGACTCATCGGCAGTGAAGCAAGTGAGTCGCCGGAAAGGCGGGTGCAAGCGCTGGTCGTGGTGAAGCGCAGTGTACCGTGCGCGCAGGGCACACTGCTTTCATCAATGATAGCCTCCACCAGCGCACGACAAAACGTTTCATCAGCAAATGCATCCGCAATTACGCCAACTTGCGATTGCTGGCGCACTCGCGCCAGTGTCACGGCGGCAAGCGCGCGAACCTGTTCCTCGTCGCTGTCCCCCCAGGCGAGAGCCATTGGCAAAAAATATGAGCTCAGTCCAGACGCCGTCTCGACCTGCAACAGTGCCATCAACCAGGAAGACTGGTGTGGTCCCCACATAACCCAATCACTTAAAGCAGCGCGCTTGATCGGCACACTCTTGGATGCATACCAGCGCTGCATGGCAATGTAGCGCGGCAGTGTTTCAGCCTCAAACTGCCCGCGCAACTTCTCCGCCATCCGGATACGCCATGGCACGACGCGCTCGCGGAAAAAACTGGTCCATCCGTCAAACAGCACCAGTACCGGACGTTCTTCCGATGCCAGACGTTCCTCATGCCAATGCGGTACTTCAACGTTTGTGGCAAGCCGAAACCAATAAAAGCCGCAGGCAGGCAGAGTAAGCAGATAGGGAAGCTCACCGATAGGCGGGAACGCTGTTCGACCCATCATCTCCAGTGGCACGCGACCGCGATAGTTTGTCAGATCCAGCTCAACAGGCTGCGCCGAGCGGCCGAGGTTGGCGACGCACAGAATCGTTTCTTCGCCGTACTCGCGCAGATAGGCAAGAATTTTGCGGTTACCGGGACTAAGAAACAACAACCGACCGCGCCCAAAGGCCTTGCTGCCCTTGCGTACCGCAAGCATGCGCCGCATCCAGTTGAGCAGAGAGGAGGGATCTCGCGTTTGCGCCTCCACATTGACGGCCTCATACCCATATACTGGATCCATAATTGGGGGCAGATACAACCGCTGCGGGTCGGCACGCGAAAAACCGGCATTGCGGTCAGGACTCCACTGCATCGGCGTGCGCACTCCGTTCCTGTCGCCAAGGAATATGTTGTCGCCCATGCCAATTTCGTCGCCATAGTAAATAATTGGCGAACCAGGCATCGACAGGAGAAGGCTGTTCATCAGCTTAATGCGTTCCCGGTCGTTCTCCATCAATGGTGCAAGCCGGCGCCGGATGCCGAGGTTGATTCGCGCGCGCGGGTCGGCAGCATACATACGGTACATATAGTCGCGTTCCTTGCTGGTCACCATTTCCAGCGTAAGCTCGTCGTGATTGCGCAAAAATATTGCCCACTGGCAGCTTTCGGGGATCTCCGGCGTCTGTTGCATTATCTCGACTACAGGGTGACGGTCTTCCTGGGCGATCGCCATGTATATCCGCGGCATCAGCGGGAAGTGGTAGGCCATATGGCATTCATCGCCATCGCCAAAATATTCACGAACATCCTCGGGCCACTGGTTAGCTTCGGCCAGCAGTAACCTGTTCTGATAGTGCGCATCAACTGGTGCACGGATCTGACGGATAACGGCATGCGTCTCCGGCAGGTTCTCGTTGCTGGTGCCATCGCGCTCGACAAGGTACGGGATCGCATCGAGCCGGAACCCGTCTACACCCATATCGAACCAGAAGCGCATAACACGAATCACCGCCTTCAGCACATTCGGATTGTCAAAATTGAGGTCCGGCTGGTGGCTGAAAAAACGGTGCCAATAGTAGGCCTTGGCGATCGGATCCCAGGTCCAGTTGGAGGTTTCGGTATCGCTGAAAATGATGCGTGTTTTGTCGTACTTCTGGTCACTAGTGCTCCAAACGTAGTAATTGCGTTTGGCAGAACCCGCCGGAGCCCTGCGTGCGGCCTGAAACCATGGATGCTGGTCCGAGGTATGGTTCACAACAAGCTCGGTAATTACCCGCAGGCCACGCCGGTGCGCTTCGCGTACCAGTGTGCGTAGATCGTTGCGAGTGCCAAACTGTGGATGTACGTTACGATAGTCAGCGACGTCATAGCCATCGTCCTTCATCGGCGATGGATAAAAGGGCAGCAACCAGATGGTATTCACGCCCAGATCACGCACATAATCAAGCTTTTCAATCAAACCGGGAAAATCACCCAGGCCATCGCCGTTGGCATCAAAAAAAGTCTTGACGTGCAACTGGTAGATAACTGCGTCCTTATACCAGAGAGCTTTATCCTGTGCATCAATGGCCGGTTCGGCCTGCAGCAGTTCTTCTTCGGCGGAGAGTTTGTCGGATTTATTCATGAAGCACTCCGTATTTATTACAAGAAATGACCGAAAATGCGTATCACACACGATCTTCCATCAGGGATAATTGCACGGGCTTTCCTATGGATACAATACTCCAGAGACTGAAACCAGTCAGGCGATCTCGCAGCTGCGGTCGATTCTTTCCAGCAAAGCGACCGGATATACAGATAGTATATCTTGAAGGGCGAGGCTTAGTTTGCCATCCAGTTGATCAAGCTGCAGGAGCTCTCCCGTAAAAATATTGCGATAGCAACTTGTAGCTGTATCAAACTGCTGAATTACCCTGGTATTTTGCCAGACATCAGGTCCAAGTGGCAGACTGCTGCTATCCTGCATCAGACGGCTGCAAAAACGTGGCACCACAACAATGATCGAACTGTTATTGTTAGAGCGTTCAAACGCACAGACATGTTCCTGCCGGGGTCCTTCCACCACTAAAGGCAGGTACCGTCCGGTCTCAAACAATTCGCGATTTTCACGACGAAAATTGAGTGCCTTACAGGTCAGGTGCATCTTAATTCTTCCGTCGGTACGGGTTGCAACAACTTCCCGTGCCGCTTCCAGTGGACCGGCCATTGACTCTTTTTGCATTAATTCATCAAGCATGATTTTTCTCAAGCTGTAATCGACTAAACGACGATTGTCAGGGTCAACCAGGCTGAAATCCCATAATTCATTTCCCTGGTAGAAATCAGGTATCCCCGGCGACGCAATCTTGAGAAGCGTCTGTGAAAGTGAGTTAAATATCCCGCAGGCAGCGGTCAATTTTTGGAATGAAGCGAAATCATGCAGGAAACTATTCTGTGCGGAATCTTTCAGGATCGAGTCTATAAAATACATTACCGCGTCTTCACGCATTGAATTGGGGCTGATCCAGCTAGTATGAACTTTGGCCTCCCGCATTGCCTTTAGCATGTACTCCTTAATTCTGGTGCGGAACAAGGCAAACTCTTCATCTGCAACGGAACAGAATGGCCAGGTTCCAACAAGCGTCTGGTAGAACAGATATTCCTCGTTGCGGCTCGGCGCGGGCTTGCCGTCAACAATCATTTTGAGCTTGCGGTTCTGCCGACCCCAGCGTGACAAGCCTTCCCGCCATTGTTCAGGAATTTCCGAGAGCACATTGATCCGTGCCCGGACGTCTTCACTTCGTTTGGTATCATGGGTAGATGAGGCCAGCATTGCCAGAGGACGATTCTTGCACCGTTCAATATTCTGGCCATGAAACGCCTCAAGCGTGATACCAAACCGCTCCGGGCTTCCCCCAACTTCATTGAGGGAAACAAGCCTGTTATACAGGTAAAAAGCCGTATCCTCGACACCTTTGGCCATTACCGGACCAGTGATCTGCTGAAAGCGTTTCACAAAATTGAGCCATTCTTTTTTGTGATCGTCAGTCAAGGCATCCGGAAAACAGAGGGTCAAAACATCACGAATAAAATCGAAAACCGAGGCACTTATTGCCGGGTTTTGACGCTTTGCCCGATTGATTGCCGCTTCAATGTACTGGCAGTCTCGCTCCAGGACTTCAAAACTGTTGGTATAGGTTCGGTAAACCGGGAAAAAGGCAATTACTTCTACAATCGACTTGATCAGGCTATTAAGGGTAAAATCCCGTGTATGCCGGTTCAGTTCGGAAATTTTGTTCAGGTAGTGGCCCAGCGTGTTGACCTCGCTCGACATGGCTACCTGCATGACGAGTTTCTTTTTATCGTATACAGCTTCCTGGAAATCCACGCGGTGTTGCATGAAACGCGTATAGATCGTTTCAAACAGTTTGGCATTCGATGTGTCGACAAAGAGGCCATTTACCTGGTTGGCGAAATCGTACCCGGTGGTACTGAACACCGGCCAACTATCAGGCAGTTTTTCGGCCTTTATGAGTATTTTTTCTCCAAGAATATAGAACGGTTTGTATGATGGGTCTGCAGCAACTATCCGCTCATATTTTTCTCTGGCGCTTCCCTCGGCGGTATCCTCGACAGTATCGGTATCAGTAGCATCACCGTACAATCGTATGAAACATCCCGATTGAAGGCGCTTGATGTAATCCACCGGGTCATGTAATCCATCCGCGTGATCAATACGCAGCCCATTGACCTTGCCTGTCTCCACAAGTTTAAATATTAAACGATGAGTTTCCC
>JAQUCQ010000193.1 GCA_028686145.1 Desulfuromonadaceae bacterium
AAACATCAAAGACCTCGCGAGCAACGGTAGGGATATGGATAACGCCTTTCTCCCGCGAGAAAAGCGACATTCCTTCTTCACTACGGGTAACCAGCAGGTGCGACAAACCAGCCTCATTCATGATAAGCTCTGCGGCCTGTGCCAGAGAAGCGTTATCTGTAATGGGAATTCCGGAAGCGGCCTCTGCCTCCTTGCGATTCGGGGTCAGCAGCGTTGCCCCACCATAGCGGGCATAATCAGTTCCCTTGGGATCAACCAGAACCGGTATGTTGCTCGCAGTAGCAGCTGAAATTACCGAGGCAATGATGGCGGGAGTCACTACTCCCTTGTTGTAATCTGATAGCACGATAACCTTGAATTCTTTGGCATTAGCGGCTATCCAGGTACAAAGTTGCTGTTCAACAACAGCTGGCAACGCTTCACGCGATTCTCGATCAATACGGACGATCTGCTGATGAGCTGCCACGACTCTCGTTTTCCGGCTGGTTCTGCGATCAGGATCCTGGAAAATAGCCCGGGTGTCAATATGGTGATAGCAGAGCTGACCCAGTAGTTCACGACCATTCTGATCATCGCCAACGACCGAACAGACAGAAACCTGTGCTCCCAGCGCCGCCAGATTATTCACCACATTTCCGGCTCCACCCAGACGCAGTTCTTCGCGAACGACATCAACCACCAGCACCGGAGCTTCCGGCGAAATGCGTTCCGCCTTGCCCCACAGGTACTCGTCCAGCATCAGGTCGCCAACTACAAGACAGCGATTTTCTGCACTATGGGCAAAGAGAGTTTCAACAGTTGAACGATCCATACGTCCTCCATTTAATCAAGCAAACATCCTCTTCTCCAGTAAATCGCAGACAATATGAATGATCGTGATATGACCTTCTTGAACCCTCGGCGTATCACAGGTTGGCACAATAAGAGCCACATCGCAGACATTCTTGATACTGCCACCGTCCGTGCCGAGCAATCCAACAGTGGAGCACCCGTTTTCTCGCGCCAGTGTCAACGCCTGTAGCACGTTTGGAGAATTGCCGCTTGTGGAAATGCCAATGACCAGATCGCCCGGAACCGCCAAAGCTTCAACCTGACGACTAAAAACTTTATCAAACCCATAATCATTACCAATAGCCGTCAAAATCGAAGTATCCGTTGAGAGAGCAATCGCCGGAAGCCCCCTTCGTTCCATCTTGAAACGTCCGACGATCTCCGCCACAAAATGTTGGGCATCAGCCGCAGAGCCTCCATTCCCCATGACGAGCAGCTTACTGCCGCGTTCAAAGGTTCTCACCAGCAGCATCACCATTTCAGCGATCAGGGGTGACAGCTCCTGCTCAATTCGGACGATTAGTTCCCGATGAGCCGCCAATTGAGATGCGATCTCTGTTATCATTGCAAACCCTCCTGATGTTGCTCAGCACTATTTGTTGTATTAATACGAAGACCGCTGAGCAATTCATTCTGTGAGATAGCACTATCAACGCCCGGAAATATGGTCCCGCTGCTTCCACGTACCATGACAAGATCAGGTGACACACTCTGCAGCATCCTAATCTTCTTTTGAATATCCCGCAACGGGAACAGGCTTGATATCCGTTGCAGAACTATCCCGGTATGCAGGCCATGCCAGCCATTTTTCCGGAAATCGGCATACTGGCGACGATGCAGCAGCAGCGTAAAACGATGTCCTTGACGAGCACCGTCACAAATTGCAGCAATAGTATCGCCAAGGGATCCGGTCTTAGCATCAGTACCAAAATATACGCAATAGTGACTTCCTGCCCCCCATCGGGAGATGTATACTGATCGGCTATTCTCAATCATCGAATTTCTGCGTTGCGCCGAACCGAACTGTTGTCCGGCAGAGCAGGACAAACTGACGCACGATGTAATACAGGTACGATACCCAAATGCAGCAACGCGCCGCACATACTCTTTCACGCACCACTCGTTGCCGTCGAGACCCTCATCAAAGGTACCGGCGACGACTCGCATCTCGGTTCGCAGCAGGAGCGTTGCCAGCGAGACTGTACAGCTCTCCATAACCGTACATCCCGAATCAAGGGCCGGCATAGGTGGCGCATCCGCCCCCCTGAACAACGGCGACACAATACCGGCGCCGGTTGTCTCAGCGGTGCTCACTAGGGCTTCCAGCCATCCCGCCTGCACGGATACGTGCGGACGGACAATAATGGTGTAATCGCTATCTGAGCGGGCAAGACCGAGATTTAATGCAGCAACCAGTCCGATATTTTTTTCCGATTTGATAAACAACCCCTGATCACCCAGTGACTCGGAGAACTCCTCCAACATCAGCTCAGTCTCGCGACTGCTACCGTTGTCCACAATAATCAGACGCACTCCGGGTGAATGCATGAGGATAGCAGCAAGACAGGCTCGGGTTTCAAAGGGATCGTTCCAGACGGGAACAAGTATGTCAATAGTGGGGGAATTCATAATACGGTTTGAAAGGCTCTATATCACAGAGTCACGGAGAACAAACGTTTCACGGAACGAGGGAGCAATTTGCCCCCCCCCTTGTTTCCCGTGCATCTTTACTCGTTAGTGCTCTCAGTGATCCAGTGGTGAAAAAATCAGGATGAAATAGCAACACGGCGCAGCAGATCAAGCTCATCGAGGACAAGACCTGAACCAAGACAGACGCAGTCGAGCGGATTCTCGGCAATAAGTACCGGAACTTTAGTGACTTCACGCAGAAGCAAATCCAGATTGCGCAACAGCGCGCCGCCACCGGCCAGAAAAATGCCCTGATCAACAATGTCGGCCGCCAGTTCGGGTGGAGTCTTTTCAAGACATATTCTCACCGTATCTACAATGGCGTTGACCGCCTCCTTAAGCGCTTCGCGGATTTCGTCGGAATTAACTTTGATCGTTTTAGGAATCCCGGAGACCAAGTCACGCCCTTTTACTTCCATCTCCAAAGTTTCCGGCCCGGGATAGGCTTCACCAATCTCAATTTTAATCTTTTCTGCCCAGCGCTCACCAATCTGCAGGTTGTATTTTTTACGGATATACTGGACGATCGCTTCGTCCATCTTATCGCCCCCCATGCGGGTAGACTGGGCGTAGACAATACCTGCCAGCGAAATAACAGCAACTTCCGTTGTGCCGCCCCCGATATCAACAATCATGTTACCGGATGCCTCGGTAATAGGAAGTCCGGCTCCAATGGCAGCTGCCATCGGTTCCTCGATAAGATAGACCTCACGAGCGCCAGCCGACTCTGCCGATTCCTTGACAGCACGCTTCTCAACCTGGGTAATCCCGGATGGCACACAAATGACTATCCGCGGGCGAACAAGCGTTTTGCGATTATGAACTTTATGAATGAAATAGCGCAGCATTTCTTCCGTAATATCAAAGTCGGCAATAACGCCATCCTTCATGGGCCGAATAGCGGTAATGGAACCGGGAGTCCGCCCAAGCATCTGCTTGGCCTCCATGCCGACCTTAAGTACTTTCTGCTGGCCGTTAGGCATTTTTTGCACTGCAACAACAGATGGCTCTCGTACCACGATGCCCTTTCCCTTAAGATAGACAAGAGTATTGGCAGTTCCGAGGTCAATGGCCAGATCATTGGAAAACATTCCAAACAGGTAATCAAACATTTTCAACATTATTTGTGATCCTTTCAGTGATCATATCAAGTGTGTAAAACGGCGAAAAAGAATAGCAGAGTCATAACCAGTAATGCAAGAAATGAATGCACATACATTTGGTATACAGTAGCACATTTACCCGATTCCAAGATTTCAACGCTCATAACCCGAACAAGCCGGTCTTCTTGACATTCCTGTTTCATATCTGTAGTCTAATGCAGTTTACGAATAAGAAACGGAGACCGCATCCCATGGAATATAAAGACACCCTCAACCTGCCACAAACCGATTTCCCGATGAAAGCCAACCTGAATCAACGGGAGCCGGAAATGCTTGCAAAATGGGAACAGATGGGGATTTATGCCAAACTGGAAACAAGCGGCAAAGATAAACCTCTCTACGTTCTGCATGACGGCCCTCCGTATGCAAACGGGCATATCCATATCGGCCATGCCCTCAATAAAACCCTCAAAGATATTCTGCTTAAAGTAAAGCGCATGGAAGGTTTTCGCGCCCCGTACGTTCCGGGGTGGGATTGTCACGGTCTGCCAATTGAATTGCAGGTTGAAAAAAACCTGGGCTCGCGAAAAAACCAGATCAGTAAACTGGAAATGCGTCGGGAGTGCCGTACGTATGCGGCCAAATTCGTTGACATCCAGAAAGAGGAATTCAAGCGTCTCGGCATTCTTGGTGATTGGGCAAAACCCTACCTGACAATGAACTATGAATACGAGGGACTGACCGCAGCCGAACTGGCACGCTTTGCCCACAATGGAGGACTTTACCGCGGTCGCAAGCCGGTTCACTGGTGTTCCTCATGCGTAACAGCACTGGCCGAAGCCGAAGTTGAGTATGCCGACCATACCTCCCCCTCCATCTATGTCCGCTTCGCCCTTCAGGACGACGTGTCCGCTGTTATTCCAGCCCTGGCAGGCAAGCAGGCGTACATTGTCATCTGGACGACCACCCCTTGGACGATTCCGGCCAACCTTGCCGTAGCACTCCACCCGGAGTTTGACTATGTTGCATTGGAAACCGAGAAAGGTGTCCTGATCGTCGCAGAAGGACTCAAAGATTCTTTCCTGGCAACAGTGGGCCTGACAGGGACAGTCATTGCAACATTCAAGGCAGATGTACTGGAGCATAAACGGTGCAAGCACCCGTTCTATGATCGTGATTCGATCGTGCTGCTCGGTGAGCATGTAACGTTGGAAGCCGGAACCGGCTGCGTCCACACTGCACCAGGGCACGGCCAGGAAGATTATGAGTTGGCGCTTAAAGAGGGGCTTGAAATTTATAACCCGGTCGACAACCACGGCAAATACCTGGCGAATGTCGAATTCTTCGGCGGTCAGCAGGTTTTTCCCGCCAACCAGAGCGTGATTGACAAACTAATCGAGGTCGAGGCGCTACTTCAGACTTCACCAATCGTCCATTCTTACCCACACTGCTGGCGCTGCAAAAAGCCGATCATCTTCCGTGCCACCGAGCAGTGGTTCATCAGTATGAAGGCGAACGATCTGCGTGGCAAAGCATTGAAAGCCATTGATCAGGTAGAATGGATTCCTAAATGGGGGCGAGAGAGAATCTATGGCATGATCGAAAACCGTCCTGACTGGTGCGTTTCGCGTCAGCGTTCCTGGGGCGTACCGATCACCGCATTTTCCTGCACCGCCTGCGGCGAATACATCGCCGACGGCACAATCATGGATCACGTTGCAGAAATTTTCAAAAAGGAAAGTTCCGATGTCTGGTTCGACTGGAGCGCCGAAAAGCTACTTCCCGCCGGGACGGTCTGCCCGAAATGCGGCGCGACATCTCTTGAGAAAGAAAATGACATCCTTGATGTCTGGTTCGACTCGGGAGTTTCGCATGCAGCCGTGCTGGAACCTAATCCCGCGCTACGTTCACCTGCCGATATGTATCTGGAGGGGAGCGATCAGCACCGCGGCTGGTTCCATTCATCCCTTTTGGAGAGCGTCGGCACCCGAGGGGTTGCACCCTATAAAAACGTACTGACCCATGGTTTTGTGCTGGATGGTCAGGGTCGCAAAATGAGCAAATCCGTTGGAAATGTTATGGCGCCAGAAGACGTTATCAAGAAATTCGGCGCCGACGTCCTGCGACTGTGGGTTGCCGCAATGGACTACCAGGACGATACCCGCATTTCTCAGGAGATCCTGACCAGGGTGGCAGAGGCATATCGCCGTATCCGCAACACCTGCCGCTACATTCTCGGCAATATCAACGGTTTCGATCCGGCAACCCAATCGGTACCCTTTGCGGAAATGCCGGAAATCGACCGCTGGGCCTTGCATCAGCTTGAAATACTGAAGGAGCGGGTTCTCACCGCCTATCAGGATCTCGAATTCCACGTCATCTACCAGGAAGTCAACGGCTTCTGTACCACTGAGATGAGCTCGTTTTACCTTGATATTCTTAAAGACCGCATGTACACCAGCAAGTCAGATTCTCTGGAGCGCCTCAGCGCCCAGACGGTCATGTTCCGGATTCTTGACACATTGGTGCGCATCCTCGCTCCAGTGCTTTCGTTTACGTCCGATGAGGTCTGGCAGTACATGCCGGGACAGCATGAGGAGAGCGTACATCTGGCAGAGTTTCCTCCCCTCACCCCCGAGTGGAAAAATGACGATCTGGCAGCTCGCTGGGAACGTATTATAAAAGTTCGCTCGGATGTTTCAAAAGCACTTGAATTGGCCCGCGTTGCCAAAACCATTGGACATTCTCTTGACGCTGCGGTAACGATCTCCGCACCTCCAGAGTTGTTCGCATTCCTTCAGGAGTATGCAGGCGAACTGAACAGTATTTTTATCGTGTCCAAGGAAGCACTGGCACATAACCTTGAAGGTGAATACTGGACATCGGAAAATCTTGACGGCCTGAAAATCCAGGTTACAGCAGCACCTGGCGAGAAATG